>JBFKXW010000001.1:0-48885 GCA_041637915.1 Pseudomonadales bacterium
CCAGGCACCCCGGAAGTAGTGATTGCTGAGTCCGGCATGCAGGGCGGCACTGACCTTGCTCGGCGGCAGCCCGTAGTCACCATTCTGGCCGGCCATGACCGCGCGCACATCCTGATTGTCGGTGCAGCTGTCCAGCAGGGCCTTCAGCGTGGCACCCTTGTACTTGGCCGCCATACGGCCCTGCGTGAGCGCCCAGACGCCCAAACCAAAACCCATCCGACCGCCGGCGGCCTCCATGCGCGCGCCGAAGTCATCGACCTCCTTCAGAAAGCGCACATAGCGGTCAATACCGCGCTTTTCGGCCGGGAACATCTCTACCAGGCGATCCCGGAAGCGTTCATGACTGGCGGGGATTGGAAAGCGGAAATCCGGAAATACCAGCGTATCGAACCCGTCGCTGTCCATAGCCACGTAGTCGAGTCGCACACCAAGACCGGCGAGCATGCGCGGAATCTTGCCACTCGGCCCACAGTCCCCGATGTAGTGCAGACCGATGTCGAAGTTGAAGCGGTTGCGCGGACCGCCGCGACTGAACTGCGTGCAGCAACCACCGGCCACGTAATGCTGATCGAAGATCGCGACGCGAACGCCAGCCTGCGCCAGGTAGGCGCCCGCCAGCAACCCGCCCAGTCCGGCACCGACGATGGCCACGTCCACCGAGTCCGGGAGCGGCTGCTTCACGCGCGGCTTGGTCGCCCAGGTGGGATCGTAATCCTCGGCATCACGCAGACGCATGGTCGGCACTCCTCTCAGCTTCAGCGACGGAGGGCATCTTGTCATGGCCGCTTTACAGACGCCAGAGATCCGTTTAATGTGTACACTTGTACACAAGAGGAGCAGCTCGTGGAACCGTTTGTTCACACCACTTCGTCGGATGCGACGACGCCCCTGAGCGCGACGGCGGGGACACTGCTGGGCCTCGGACACATGGCCCTGCGCGGCGCCGAACAGATCACCGAGCTGGTCGCAGAGATGCACGAAACCATCGCCCGCACCCCGCTGCCGATCGATCGCAGCCAACCGGATGCTCGCCGGGCGCCCCTGCCCTATCGCATGGTCAGTAGCAGCTTCGCGCACCTCGCCGACCTGCTCGCGCGCTCCGCGCTGCTGTTGTCAGAAGAGCCGTCAGACCCGCCAGGCGACGATTCCCGGCTGTGGCTGCGCGCGGTGCTAAACGGCGTCATGGGGGACAAGCTGGCACGCTGGAAGAGCCCGCTGGCCCTGCAGATGGGCTTTCACGACCGCCACGGGCGCCGACTCGACCCACAGCAGATTGGGAGCAAGCCGGCGCAGCAGGTGACGATCGTCCTGCATGGCCTGTGCATGCATGACCGCGGCTGGATGAATCCTGCGCACCTGGCGTTCGCCGATGCGCTCGAGGAACGAGGGCATCAGTTGGTCTGGCTGCGCTACAACTCGGGCCTGCCGGTGGGAGAAAACGGGCGGCTGCTTGCCGGTCAGCTGGCAAACCTGTCCGGACTCCAGGAACAGACCCTGCATTTGGTCGGCCACAGTATGGGCGGGCTGCTGATCCGAAGCGCCTGCCACTATGCGGAGAGGAGCCAGCAGCCCTGGCTCAGCGCACTACAGAGCTGTAGCTATCTGAGCACTCCTCACCAGGGTGCTCCTTATGAACGCCTGGGTCACCTGGTGAACTCGATCGGCGGAGTAAGCCCCTACACACGCCCGTTCATGCGGCTTGGCAATATCCGCAGCGCCGCGATTCGCGATCTTCGCTTCGGGAACATCTTTGAGGAGGCGCGCCCGGGCGACTGGGATATCAGCCAGCGCGATCAGCGCCCGCCGCTGCCGGCGCTGGTTCCGCACGCCCGTCATCTGCTGCTCGGCGGTGGCCGCACCCCGCAGGCGGCGGCCGGCTGGCAGGGAGACGGACTGGTGCCGGTGGCCAGCGCACTGGGCCTGCACGATGACCCGGAACGGGCGATTCGTGGCGAACAGATCATCCGTTGCGAACTCCCCGACCTGGATCACATTGCGATGTTGTGCGAGCCACGCATTTACCAGCGGGTACTGGACTGCATCGAACCACCCAGCCTGCAGCGCGCCTGAACGCGGCTTGTCTGGCATGCTGTGGCGGCGCAAAATGCGTACCTAACAAGCGTTAGGCCGCGAGCAGGGAACATTCATGGGCAATCGCATCACTCGTCAGGACCACGGCGGCATCACGACCGTCACCCTCAACCGGCCAGACAAGATGAACGGGCTGGATCTAGAGATGGTCCACGCGCTGTGCGAGGTGGGCAAAGAGATCCGGGCAGACAAGTCTGTGCGGGTCGTGATCCTGCGCGGTGAGGGCGACTGCTTCTGCGCCGGACTCGACTTCGCAAAAGTAACCAGGCAACCCACGGGTATCATGCGGGCTTTCCTGAAACCAATCTGGCGAGACCGGAATGCATTCCAGCAGTGTTGCTGGGTATGGCGGGAGTTGCCGGTGCCGGTGATTGCGGTTGTGCACGGCCATTGTTACGGCGGCGGACTGCAGATCGCACTGGCAGCGGATTTTCGGTTTGCCCGTGCAGACGCCAGGCTTTCCGTCATGGAAATCAAATGGGGCCTGATCCCGGACCTCACCGGCACCAAGACAATTTCTGAACTGGTGCCCATAGACGTTGCCAAGGAACTGGCCATGACCGGCCGGGTCATCTCCGGACAGGAGGCACAGGCGCTGGGCCTGGTGACCCGTCTGTCTGAAGATCCTGTCGCCGCCGCACAGGCACTGGCGACCGAGCTGATCCAAAAATCACCGGATGCACTAGCCGGTATCAAAAAAGTGTTCCATGAGAACCGCACCGCGGACGACTCCACCGCACTGGCCAACGAACGTTCCATCCAGACCAGGATCCTGCTGGGACAGAATCAGCGCCGCGCCATGCAGGCCGGGCTGAAAAAGGTGCCGGCGAAGTTCCGCGCCCGCCAGTTCGATTTTTCCTGAACCCTTCCCGACCGACTGACCAGGACGCATAGCCATGACGCAGCCGTACCCGCACCTGCTGGAACCACTGGACCTGGGTTTCACAACCCTGAAGAACCGCGTACTGATGGGCTCCATGCACACCGGCCTGGAAGACAAGGCCAAGGACTTCGATGCGCTCGCCGCCTACTTCGCCGAACGCGCGCGTGGTGGCGTGGCCCTGATGGTGACCGGCGGATTCTCTCCCAACATGGAGGGGTGGTTTTACCCGATGTCGTCCAAGCTGACTTCCCGGCGGGAAGTGGCACGTCATCGCAAGATCACCGACGCCGTGCACGCCGAGGGTGGCAAGATCTGCCTGCAAATCCTGCACGCCGGACGCTACTCCTATCACCCCATGTCGGTATCGGCGAGTGCGGTGAAGTCACCCATCAATCCGTTCCGGCCGCGTTCACTCAGCAACTGGGGCATCCTGCGCCAGATTCGTGCCTACGTGCGTTGTGCCCGGCTGGCCCGTGAGGCTGGCTACGACGGCGTGGAGATCATGGGCAGCGAAGGCTACTTCATCAACCAGTTCACCACCAGGCGGGTCAACCAACGTACCGACCAATGGGGTGGCTCGGTGGAAAACCGTTGCCGCCTGCCGGTCGAGATCGTGCGCCAGTCCCGTGAGGCCGTGGGCGACGATTTCATCATTATTTACCGGCTGTCCATGCTGGATCTGGTCGAGGGCGGCAACAGCTGGGAAGAAGTGGTTTACCAGGGCAAGGCCATCGAGGCGGCTGGTGCGACGCTGCTCAATACCGGGATCGGCTGGCATGAGGCGCGCATCCCGACCATTGTCACCAGTGTGCCGCGGGCGGCCTTCGCATTCGTCACCGAGCGCATGCGCAAGGAAGTCAGTATTCCGGTGGTGGCTACCAACCGGATCAACGACCCCCAGGTGGCTGAAGACCTGATTGCCGGCGGCCTGTGTGACATGGTGTCCATGGCCCGTCCACTGCTGGCCGACTCGCAGTTTGTCATCAAGGCGGCGGAGAACCGTGCCGATGAAATCAATACCTGCATCGCCTGTAACCAGGCCTGCCTGGATCACACCTTCCAGCTCAAGCGCGCCAGTTGCCTGGTCAACCCGCGGGCCTGTCACGAACTGGAACTGAATTACACCCCGACCCAGGCGCCCAAACGCATCGCCGTCGTGGGCGCCGGTCCTGCCGGCCTGGCCTTTGCCACCGTCGCAGCGGAGCGCGGCCACCAGGTGACCCTGTTTGAGGCCGATGATCACATCGGCGGGCAGTTCAACATGGCCAAGCGCATCCCCGGCAAGGAAGAGTTCGAGAACACCCTGCGCTATTTTTCCCGGCAACTGGAGATCACCGGGGTCGACGTGCAGCTGGGCAAACGGGTACACGCCACGGATCTCGAGGGCTATGACGAGGTCGCTCTGTGTACCGGCGTGGAACCCCGCGCACTGAAGATTGAGGGCATCGACCACCCGAAGGTGCTGTCCTATGTAGACGTCCTGAAGCGCGACGCCGAGGTCGGCAAACGTGTCGCAGTAATTGGCGCAGGCGGTATCGGTTTCGATCTCTCCGAGTTCCTGGTTCACGAGGGCGAATCCCCGACCCTGAAGCCGGCACTCTGGATGCGCGAATGGGGCGTGGACCCGGAAATGAAAACCGGCGGGGGCATTGAAGGTGTACAGCCGCAACCAGAACCACCGGCGCGCGAAGTGTATCTGCTGCAACGCAAGGAGGAAGCGCTCGGGAAACGGCTTGGCAAGACCTCCGGCTGGGTGCACCGCGCCGCGTTGAAACACAAACACGTACAGATGATTCCCGGCGTGCGATATGAGCGCGTCTCCGATGCAGGCCTGCATGTCACCATCAACGACGAACCACGCCTTCTGGAGGTGGATCACATCGTGGTGTGCGCAGGGCAGGAACCCCTGCGGGAACTGCAGGGCGGGCTGGAGGATCGTGGCGTCAGCGTGCACCTGGTCGGCGGCGCCGATGTGGCAGCAGAACTGGACGCCAAGCGCGCCATCAACCAGGCATCGAGACTGGCCGCCGCGATCTGATGGAAACGGCGCTGGAGCAGTGGCTACCGGCACTCAATGCACTCATGGCACTGACAGCACTGTTCTCCATGGGGCTGGATGTCTCTGTGGAGAGATTCCGTGGTGCACTGAGGCACCGCATGGACCTGACCTGGGGCATGCTGTGTAATTTCATCGCAGTACCTGCGTTTGCCTATTTCACCTGCCAGGTCATGCAGGTGGAAGCAGCCCTGACGCTCGGCATCCTGATCTGTGCGCTCACCCCCGGGGGCGGTGTCGGCACCCTCCTGACCGACCGGGCTGGTGGCGACGTCAGCATCTCGGTCACGCTGATGATCCTGTGTGCCCTGTTGTCGATCCTCCTGACACCGGCGCTGGTGGCCTGGAGCGCGGACCGACTGCACATCGACACCAGCGGCAGCCTGTTCCTGCGTCTTTTCGTGGTGTTTTTCTTTTTTCAGCTGGTGCCCCTGTTTGCCGGCATGTGGGTACGCCACCATAGCCCGGCACGGGCACTGCGTTGGAAACCGGTCCTGGCGAAACTTGCGTTTTTTCTGCTGGTCGGGATTACGGTCGCCTACCTCGTGCTGCACGGTGATGTGCTCGATGACGGGCTGCACATGTTGTTTACCGCGTCGCTCATCTCACTGTTCGCCTACGGCCTGCCCATGTTCTGGAGATACCGTGCCGAGGGTGCCCGGCGCGCCTATATGCTTACCACCGGCGTGCGCAACCTGGCCTTGTCGCTGGTCCTGATCTCGACGGTGTTCGCCGACGAACCGGCTGTATTGTTCGGGGTACTCGGCTATGGGCTGGTGATGTTCATCATAGGCATTGCCACAGCAGAACACCTACGCCACCGGCCGCTGACGCTTTCTGCTTAGCGAATCGCAAGCGTGCACCCTGCCGCCGAATGCAGGAACCTGCCAGACCGGAGGGCAGGAGCCAGTACCAACGGCAGATCGAACAGCAGACGTCGCTAGATCAGCGCAAAGCCCAGGAGCGCGATGGCGGCCAGTTCAAACAGGTAACAGAGACCTGCTCCGACCTGTCGAAAGCGAAAAGCCGGTGCCAGCATGCCGTAGGCATGCAGCAATCTGGAAACCGCGAATCCGACCACCAGCAAGGCCTGCATCGTAGCGGAGGCCTGCTCCAGTGCCAGCGCGACCATCAGCAATCCGAAAATCAGCACATGCTCGACCGCATTGGCGTGCGCGCGGATTGCCCGACGCATGCGCCGGTCCTCGCCGTCGCCGTTGGCAATGCGCAACGTCACCCGCAACCGCGAAACGTGCAGAGCCAGCAGGGTCACCAGGAGCGCGTGCACCAGCACAAACAGACTGAACCAGATCACGGCAGCACCCCCTCCTGCTGGCAGACCGCGGCGTGATCGACGCACTGCCCGGGCGCCCCGCGCTCCAGCAGTGTTCGCATTTCAGCGGGCACTGGCAGTTTTTCACCACTGCTCGGCTGAAACAGCACATAAACGATTCCGGCCCGCGCCAGCAGGGGCTGCTCTCCATACCGATAGAACGAGAAGCGCAGGTGGAACGAGGTGTTCCCCACGCGTTCACAGGCGACCGACACGGACAGGATGTCATCGAAACGCGCTGGCGCCTGCCAGTCGATTTCATACCGTACCACCTGCAAATCAATATCCTGTTTCAGCAGGTTGGCGTAGTCGCCCCACAGGGCCCGCATGAACTCGTTGCCGGCAATGTCGACGTAATCGGCATAGCGGGCATTGAATACCACCTGTTGTGCGTCACATTCGCCATAGCGAACCCGCAGCAGGTAGCGAAAAGCGTCAGACAATGTGGCACTCCCTGTCGGCACAGAGGCTTTGCTGGTCAGGATTGCAGATGCAACTGCGGTTCGTCCCGGTCTGCAGGATCCCAGGCCGGCGGCATCAGGAAGTACAACGCCTTGTTCTTCCAGTGTTTTGCCGCCCGGGCATGCTTCAGCAATGAGACCCACTCGTGGAACGCAATCCAGACCGGATTCCGGCTGGTGAACTCTTTCCGCAGGCCATATGCCACCGGTTCAACCTCCGGCTCAAAGGTGCCGAACAGCCGGTCCCACAGGATGAAAATCCCACCATAGTTCTTATCGACATACTGGGCGTTGGCGCCATGATGAACGCGGTGATGGGAGGGCGTGTTCAGGATGAACTCAAACCAGCGCGGCATTCGCTTAACCATCTCGGTGTGCACCCAGAACTGATACAGCAGGTTGAGCGCGTTGGCAGTGATCACCATCAACGGGTGAAAACCGATCAGCACCAGCGGCAGGAAAAACCACACCTTGAAGAACGGGCCGGTCCAGGACTGACGCAGCGCTGTGGAATAGTTGAAGTAGGTACTGGAGTGGTGATTGACGTGGGCTGCCCAGCCCATCCACACCCGGTGCCCGAACCGGTGGAACCAGTAGTAACAGAAGTCCTCTGCAAAGATCACCAGCACCCACGCCCACCAGGCATCCAGCGGCACTTCGAACAAGTGAAACTGATAGGTCCAGAACAGCACCCCGACGGCCACCGTCTTCCAGGCAGCTGCGACGATCAGATTGCCAACACCCATGGACAGGCTGGCAACCGTATCCGTGCGCTCGTACCCCTGAAACGCCGCGTCACCGCGCCGACGCGCGCGCCGCATCAACAGCACCTCGGCGGCGATGAATGCGAGGAAAATCGGAATCGACCAGTAAATCAGCGCGGGCATCTTGCAGGGTTCTGGCAGCAACAACCTGATTGACTATAACGTGCGCATCGCCGGCCTGCACTCTGGCCTGGCTGGCGCGCACAAACCAGCCAATGCGGCCCCGATTTTGCTTGAAACGGCGCGCAGGCCACGCATAATGGGTCGCCGCATTTGGATCAAGGAAACCGGGAATGAGTGACTTTCTACTGCGCATGAGCGAGCAGCCCGCTGCCCGCAACCTGATCAAGTCCATTGGCCTGCCGACACCGCAGGTACTGACTCGCGCCAGTGGCGGGTACCAGGCCAAGCCACTCTCGGGGAAAACCGCGCTGTTCGGGGCCGCTGCGGGTGGATTCGCCGGGAAGGAACTGGAGAAATTACTGGGTGCCTGTGGTGCAACCGTGCGGAAAGAGGCCGGCGAGGAGGAACGCTTCGACGTACTCGCCTTTGACGCGACTGGCGTTCGTAATGCCCAGGATCTGCGTGCGCTCTATGACTTTTTTCACCCGGTCATGCGCAGTATCAAGTCCTGCGGCCGGATCCTCATCCTGACCGGCATGCCCGAAGCACAGGACACCGCCGCCGCCAGCGCCGCCATGCGGGGCGTGGAAGGCTTCACCCGCTCCATCGCCAAGGAAGTGGGCAAAAAAGGAACCACGGCCAATCTGCTGTACGTGGGTTCCGCCGCGGCGGAGCGAATCGCCGGCCCGGCCCGCTTCTTCCTCAGCCCGCATTCTGCTTTCGTGGATGGTCAACCCATGCGGGTCACCACTGCCGTCACGGCTCCCGACCGGTTGGATCTGACCAATACGCTGAAAGGCAAGGTCGCCCTGGTTACCGGCGCGGCGCGGGGCATTGGTGCAGCGACCGCTCGGCGCATGGCTGCCGAAGGCGCCCATGTGGTCTGCCTGGATATTCCGGCCGACGAGGAAACCCTCAACGCAACCGCAGCCGCGGTGGGCGGCTCCGCATTGCCGATGGACGTCACGGATGCCAACGCGCCGGGCGCGATCGCCAAACATCTGCAGCAAAATCACGGTGGCGTCGACATCGTCGTCCATAACGCCGGGGTGACCCGGGATAAGACGCTCGCGAATATGAAAGAGCAGTTCTGGGACATGGTGCTGTCGATCAACCTCGGTGCAATTCTGGCCATCGATGAAGAACTGCTGGGCAAAAAAGTGATCAACGACCATGGCCGTGTGGTCTGCCTTTCCTCCATCGGCGGCATTGCCGGCAACATGGGGCAAACCAATTACGGCGCAACCAAGGCCGCATTGATCGGCTACGTCGCGGCACAGTCCGGCGATCTGGCCGAGCGTGGCATCTGCATCAATGCCGTCGCGCCGGGCTTCATCGAAACCCGCATGACGGCTGAAATGCCGTTCATGATCCGTGAAGGTGGACGTCGCATGTGCTCCCTGTCGCAAGGCGGTCAACCCGAGGATGTCGCCGAACTGATCACCTTCCTGGGCACGCCGGGTGCCTGCGGCGTGACCGGTCAGACCATCCGGGTGTGCGGTCAAAGTCTGATTGGCGCGTAGGATGAGTACAGTCACCGATCATCGGGTTCACCTGTGGCCCCTGTTGCGCAACATGCTGCGCTACACGCCACAGATGCGACACACGCTGGCCGGCATGGTCGGGCTGGCGCTGAGCAAACCCGAGAAGGTCAACTCGATCGGGCTGCTGCTTGAAAAGCGGGCCCGGGAGCGGCCCGCCGCACCCGCCCTGCAGGCCGCTGGGCGTACCTACAGCTATTCGCAGTTCAACGCCGAGGCCAATCGCTTTGCGCACTGGCTGACCAGTCAGGGGATCGGACGCGGCGATACCGTCGCCGTCATGCTGGAAAACCGCCCGGAGGCCCTTTTCGCAGTTGCCGGGATCGTCAAGCTGGGCGCAATTGCGAGCATGATCAACACGTCGCAGCGCGGCAATGTGCTGGTCCACAGCCTGACACTGGTGCGACCGAAGCTGATCATCGTCGGCGAGGAACTCAGCGATGCGCTACGGGAAGTGATCAAGGAAGTTGCCGCGGGCGATGCCCCGCTCTGTGCATTCCTGCCCGACGGATCTGACGCCAAAGCACCAGATGGCTGGGCCGACCTGCCCGACGAACTTGCCACGCAACCCGTGCTGGATCCGGCGAGCACGGCAAGCATCACGCTGGGCATGCCCTGCTTTTATATCTTTACCTCGGGCACGACGGGCCTGCCCAAGGCCTCGGTGATGTCCCATCTACGCTGGATGAAAGGCATGTATGGTGTCGGTCGCGCCGCAGTACGCGTCCGGCCGGACGATATCTTTTACTGCCCGTTGCCGCTCTACCACAACAACGCACTGACGCTCTCCTGGGGGACGGCCATGGGCGGCGGTGCCTGCCTGGCGTTAGCACGCAAGTTCAGTGCCTCGCGTTTCTGGGATGAGATTCGCGAGCACGACGCGACATTGTTTTGCTACATCGGTGAATTATGCCGCTACCTCCTCAATCAGCCTGCCGGGCCCGGCGACCAGGCACATCGCGTGCGCGTGTGCCTGGGGAATGGGTTGCGGCCCGACATCTGGGACACCTTCAAGGAACGCTTTGGCATTGATCACATTTGCGAGTTTTATGGCGCCAGCGAGGGAAACCTGGCGTTCGTGAACGGATTCAACATGGATCGCACTGCGGGATTCTGCCCGCTCTCCTTCGCGGTGGTGAAATACGACATCGATGCAGACGCGCCGGTGCGGGGGCCGGACGGCCATCTGCTCCGGGTCCAGCCGGGCGAAAGCGGCCTGCTGATCTGCGAAGTCACCGAACGGGCGACGTTCGATGGCTATACCGACCGCGCTGCGTCGGAGAAGAAATTGTTTCGGGATGTCTTTGCCCCGGGCGACTGCTGGTTCAACAGTGGTGACCTGGTCCGCGATCAGGGTTTTCTGCATATCCAGTTTGTGGACCGGCTGGGCGATACCTTTCGCTGGAAGGGCGAGAACGTGGCCACCACCGAAGTGGAAGCGGCCCTCAACGCATTCCCGGGGATTGAGCACAGCGTCGTGTACGGGGTGGAAATTCCGGGCACGGACGGCCGCGCCGGCATGGCCTGTATCACCGTCAGCGCGGACACCGACGGATTCGACTTTACCGCGCTGGGGCGCCACCTGCAGGGTGCCCTGCCCGCCTATGCCGTGCCCCTCTTTCTGCGCTGTCGCCCGGAACAGGAAGTGACCGGCACCTTCAAATACCGCAAGGTGGAACTGAAAAAAGAAGCCTTCGACCCACAGCAGGTGGCCGATCCCCTCTATGCCCTGCTGCCCGGGGACGCGGCGTTCCAGCCATTGGACGAAACACTGCACACACGCATCCTGCAAGGCGAAATCCGCTTCTGAAGCGGAAGTACCGATGAACAGGACGGCTCTGGTTGTGGAAGGTGGCGCGATGCGCTCCATCTATCCGGCCGGTGTGCTCGATGTATTCCTGGAGGCAGGCTATGACCCGTTCGATCACTGCTATGGCGTCTCCGCCGGTGCGCTGAACCTGACTTCCTATCTGGCCGGAAAACACGGTCGAAATTACCGTATTCTCACCGAGCTCGCCCTCCGGCCGGAGTTCATCAGTATCCGGCGCGCCATCCGGCGCGATGGCAATGTCATGGATCTCGACTGGCTGTGGAACGCGATGATGCAGCACGAACCACTGGACGGACAGCGTGTGCTGCCCGATACCGTGCAGCGGCGGCTGTCCGTCTGCAGCACCCGGGTTCGCGACGGCGCCACGTTCTTTTTCCAGCCGGACAACGAAACCTGGCCGGTCCTGGCCCGGGCGACCTGCGCCCTGCCCCTGTTCTATCGCAGGCCGGTGCATTTTGCCGGCGAACAGTGGCTGGACGGGGCGGTCAGCGACCCGCTACCGGTCGAGCAGGCCTATCGGGAAGGCGCGCGGCGAATTGTCGTGATCCGCACGCGCCCGGCCGACTACCGCAAGCGAGCCTCGATCGGCCACAACCTGATTGGTGCCACGCTGCGCAAACACGAAAGCCTGCGTCAGGTGGTGGGGGAAGTGCCCGACCGCTACAACCGGAGCGTGCAGTTCGTGCTTCAGCCCCCGCAGGATGTGCACACGGCGCAGATCGCGCCGAGCCGTCCGCTTCGCACCGGGCGCACCTCACGGAACCGCTTATGCCTGGAATCCGATTACCGCCTCGGGCGTCACGATGCGATCCGCTACCTGGAGCAGATCGATCATGCACCGCTGCCACAGCTCGACACGCACCCGCTGCGTCCGGCCGCCAACGGCTGAGTCACGACCCCTCGGCGATCGGCAGGCGTTCGAACAGCTCCAGCAAGTACGGCCAATGGGCCGGAAAACGCAGGTCTTCCCTGTCCACGGCGGTTGGGATAACCCAGTGGATGGCTTCGATCTCCAACGCCGCCCGCAACGGCCGTGCCACTTTCTCGCGTATCTGGTACGCGCCGACAATGCGGCAATGATAGAGCCTAAAATCACTCGACGGCCCGGTCAGCAGCCGTTCGGCCGTCACGGCATAGCCGGTCTCCTCCCAGGTTTCCCGCTCTGCGGTGCAATGCGCCGGCTCCGGCGGAATGGAGCGGCCGCCGGGCAGGCCCAGCTTGCCGGACAGGCGATCCCGCACCACCAAAAGATGCCGCCCGCTGCGCACCAGGCAGCCGGCATTCGCCGGTGACGCCTGAAACCGAAGCGGCTCCCGCGGACAGGCAGGCGGGCCCGCCCAGGCTGCATGAACGGCAAAGACCAGGCAGCACCCGCCCAGGAACCGAAAAACCGCCATCTCAGTCTGTTTCCCGCAGCCACATTGCATTTAACATATCACTTGAAAAATCCCGCTATAATCGATCGCCACACGCCGGAAGCTTCCGAACTCTTGACGCAAGATGTCCCCCTCGTTTTCGTAGCCGATGCCGCGCTCGCTCAGACCACGGCAGACGTGACCGCCCGGCTGAAAAGTCGCGGCGACATCCACAAACTGCCTCCACAGCAGACCGACATCCTCTACCTGGACAGCTTTGACTGGCGTCTGGCCCGCGCGGGGAACCTGCTGGAAGCGCGCCGCCTGGACCAAGGGTATCAGTTGATCTGGTCAGAACGGGATAGCGGGGCCCGCAGGCTGGTGATCACCGTAGGAGAGCTGCCGCGTGCAGCGGAAGATCTGGATCCGGGCCCGTTGCGTGACCTGCTCGCCGCGCTGCTGGAGGAACGCGCCCTGATGCATGCCGCGCACGTGCGGACCGACCAGCAGATGGTCAACGTGAACAACAAGCACGGCAAGACCGTACTGCGCGTCGAAATCTCCGAGCACATCGCGCATGACGGCACCGGTGGCCGGTCGGAGGCTCTGGGCACCTGGATTCGTCTCCTGCCTTTGCGCGGCTACGAGAAAATCGCCCGTCGGAACGCGGTGCGGGTGGCAAAACTGGCAACTTGCCAGCCCCAGCAGGAAGACCTGCTCACTGCTGCGGCGCGGGTATGCGGCATCCGCCCACTGGACTACAGCTCCAAACTGAACCTGCAACTGCGCCCGGAACAGCCCGCTTGGGAAGTGCTGCAGAACATTCTCATCACGACCCTGGAGGGGTTTCGACAGAATGAAGAAGGCATGTGTGATGCCATCGACATTGAATTCCTCCACGATTTTCGCGTCTACGTAAGGCGCAGTCGCTCCGCGCTGACGGATATCCAGGGCGTAATATCAAAACGCGCACTACTGCCTTGGCGGGACGAACTGCGCTGGTTGCAGCAATTGACCGGCGAGAGCCGGGACCTCGATGTCTACCTCAACAGCCTGCCGGACTATCGTGCAGAATTGCCGCAGGAATATCGCAGCGGCATGACGGCGTTTGAGGAATTTCTATTGCGTGAACGACAACAGGCGCACCTGAAACTGACGCGGGCGATCCGGTCCGCGCGTTACCGTAGCTTCTGTAGCCAGTACGCGGCGTTTCTGAAAACGCTGGAGCAGAACCCGAGCGCCGCGGGTAGCCACGCCGATCCGGTGGGCAGGCTCTCCGCGCAGTTGCTGAAGAAAGCGTACCAGCGCGTGTTGGACGATGGCCGGGCGATCACGCCGGAGTCACAACCGGAGTCCCTGCATGAGCTGCGCAAACGCTGCAAGCGTCTGCGGTATCTTCTTGAGTTCTTCCTCTCCCTCTATCCAAGTGACGACATCAGCGCATTCGTGAAAGCGCTGAAAGGACTGCAGGAAAACCTGGGAAACTTTCAGGATTTAGAAGTCCAGGCGAAAACCCTGTCCCGCATGAGCGGCCAGATGGCGCATGACAAGGTCGCGCCACCGGAAACGTTCCTGGCGCTCGGCGTGTTAATTGAACGGCTGCATGATCGAACCCGACAGGCCCGCCTGGAGTTCGCGCGGCGCTTTGCGGACTTTGACACCAAGGCGACACGCAAACGCTTTCACCACATGTGTGCGCAGCAATCATGAGAGTGATCGCCGTGTACAACATCAAAGGCGGCGTCGGCAAGACGGCCACTGCAGTGAACCTGTCCTGGCTCGCTGCGCGCAATGCGCGCGTGCTGCTCTGGGACCTGGACCCACAGGGAGCAGCAACATTCTATTACCGTATCAAGCCAAAGGTTGCCGGTGGACTGCAGGGGCTGCTGGGTGGCGATCAGGAACTCGCGGATGCGATCAAGGCATCCGACTTCGATAATCTGGATATCGTTCCGGCGGACTTTTCCTATCGAAATATGGACCTCGAACTGGACCACGCCAAGAAACCGCTGAAGCAGTTGCGCAAGGTTTTGAAGTTGCTCAAAGACGAATACGACTATGTGTTCCTGGATTGCCCGCCAAGCATTTCGCTGGTGTCTGAGAACATCTTCAATGCATCCGATGTACTGGTGGTGCCGTTGATTCCGACCACGCTGTCGCTGCGCACCCTGAAACAGCTGTTACGCTTTTGCCGCAAGCATGATCTCAATGAATTGCCGATCATGCCGTTTTTCTCCATGGCGGATCGTCGCAAGCGCATGCACAACCAGATCATCACGGACATGCTTTCCAGCAAGAAAGGCTTTCTGCGCACCAGCATCCCCTACGCGAGCGAAGTTGAGCAGATGGGCGAGCATCGCGCACCGCTGGTCAGTTATGCCAGTACTTCGGTTGTCGGTGCGTATCAGAATCTGTGGGCGGAGATTCAGTCCCGCATGGGCATCCGCTAGTCAGCGTCGGCCTCGCTTCGTTCCTCGACCACAATCTCGCCGGTGTGCTGCGCTGGGGGCAGACGCGTAGCGCCCGGGTGCTGCTGTGGGTAGCCCGGCATGTTGGGGTCCAGCGCTTCGAGTTTCGGGGCCGGGCCATCGAGATCAAAGAAAGAATCCAGCGAATTGTTGTATTCGTCCTGTTTCTCACGAATCGACAGGTAGCGATCCGCAGTAATCTCATTGCTCTGCAACTGGTCCTTCAGAATGACCGGATGAATAAACACCATCAGATTGGTACGGTCGGTATCGATACTGGTGCTGCGGAACAGGCCACCCACCAACGGCAGATCACCGAGAAAGGGAACCTTGGTTTCATTTTCTGACACGTTGTCCTGAATCAGGCCGCCCAGGACCAGGATCTGGTCATCCTCAATCAGGACACGCGTGCTGATGGAACGCTTGCGCGTGGTAATTCCCTGATTGGCGGTGCCGGTTGCCGTCTGGTCCACCGAGGAAACTTCCTGCTCCACGTCGAGGGTGATGGCATCGCCACGATTGATGTGCGGGCGGATGCGCAGAATGATGCCGACATCCTGGCGTTCGATGGTCTGAAACGGATTGACCAGGTTGCTGCCATCGCCTGCGGCCGTCTGGCCGGTCAGCACCGGCACATTCTGACCAACGAGGATTTCCGCCTCCTCGTTGTCCAGCGTGACAATCGAGGGTGTCGACAGCAGGTTGATATCACTGTCCGTCTCGATCGCGCGGATCATGCTACGCAGGTTGCCATTCTTGATGTAGCCAATGCTGAAACCACCGCCAAAGGTAAAGGAAGCCGGCGGACCGACATTGATCCCGCTACCGGTCGGAAACGTACTGCCCCCATCACTGCCGGCAATCACACCGTTACTGGTCAGGACAGAATCACTGGTGGCCCACTCCACACCAAACGCGTCCGTGTCATCCTGTCCCACTTCCACAATGACGGCTTCCACCAGGACTTGTGCACGCCGGATGTCGAGTTGCTTGATGACACGATGCAATGTTTTCTGCATGCTCGGTGGTGCATTGATCACCACCGCGTTCGTGGCCTCACTCGCTTCAATGCTGACATCACCCTTGCCGCTTACACCTTTCTCGTCCTTGACGATGCTGCCGCTGATACTCTGCAGGACCGGCACAATCTCCTCAGCGCGGGCGTAATGCAGGTAGTGCACCTGCGTATTGCCGTCAGCTGATAACGGTGCATCAAGTTGGCGAATCAGGTTCTTGATTTGTTCCCGTGTGAGCGGATCACCACTCATGAGAATGCTGTTGGAACGATTGTCCGCAGCGAAGCTGACCGCCGTACCCCCTTCGGTCCCCGGTGTCCGCGGCAACATACCGCTCAGCGTATCGACGACCTGCTGCGCATCCGCATTCCGTACCGGCACCATTTCGATGTCGACCTCACCGGCCTTGTCGATCTGCGCAACGATTTCGACAATGCGGTTGATATTGGCGGCACGATCACTGATCACCAGCACATTGGTGGACGGGTAGGCGGCCAGATGGCCGACCTGTGGGATCAGCGGGCGTAATAAAGCAACCAGTTGCACCGCAGAGACATTCTTCACGCGCACCACGCGTACCACCATCTCGTCACCACTACCGCGCGAAACCGGGATTTCCTGCTGCTTCGCATTCACATCCGGGATGATCTTGATGGTGTCACCGGATTCCACTGCAGCAAAACCATGCACCTGCAGCACCGACAGAAACACCTGGTAGGCATCCTGTAACGGCATCGGATCGCCGGCATGGACGGTGACCGTGCCTTTGACTCGCGGATCAATGATGACGCTTTTTTTGAGGTGACGGGCCATCCACTGGATCAGTACTCGGATATCCGCCTCCTGCACATTGATGGTGATCTTCTCACCCGCAGTGCCCTCTGCCGCCTGCGGCGCAGCCTGTAGCGGCGTACCAGCGACCAGACAGGTCGCCAAAACCAGCGCGGGCATCAGCCCCCGACACGGCCATCCGGCTGAGTTGTTCGGAAGCGATCTGCATGTACGCATCTTCTTGTGCCCCTGATGATTACTGCTGCGCCGGCGCGGCATTTTCTGCCTGCTGTTGCTGCCTGAGCTTCAGCTTTTCACGAATCTGTTCGAGTTGTTTTTGCATGATTTCACGCTTGCGTTGCTCCACGCGCGCGGAGGTACTCAGCCCGCCGGATTCACCGCCCATGTCCAGGTCGCGATCCGAATCCGGAAAAAACAGCGTCTCCAGACGACCGCCGCGCGAAAGCACCACGCGGTCGCGGTACACCGCATGCAATGTCACACCTGCCGGCATGCGGTCTCCTACAGCATAGAACTCGACGCGATCATCCGGTCCTTCCACGATGGCACTGGAGTTCTGATCGTTCTCCGCTGCAAACGTGCCACGCAGTACCAGCCGCAGATTGGTGATCGGCAGGTTGTCCATGTTATCGCTGGCGCCCGGTTCCACTTCCGCAGCACCGAACAGATTCCAGGAAGCGATTTCCTTGCCGCGAGTACGCGGCGGCGGCGGTCTGCGGGTCACTTCCACACTGGTCTGCTCCGCACCGGCACGATCCGAAGCGAGCGAACCGAGGAATGCATGCAACTGCAAACCGATGCTGACGCATACGGCGAGCACGACGACGATCACCGCCCAACGAGTTGCGCGCGGACCGAAGGTCTGAGCCAATTCTCCAATTCCCTGTGCGGCCAAAACCCGCGGTCTCCCAGTGCACGGCGCATCAATTGGACTACAGTATAGATACTAAATTTCACGTGCCCGGAGCGACTCCGGCAAAATCGGACCGAAACAACAATGAGTGAATCCGCCGCACTCCCGGTCAATGGTGAGGAAGCCGCCGTCGCAGCGGATGCGCCGGAAACCACCGGCACTAGCTTCCGAAAACTACCCTTTTCTTTCGCCAAGCGTCACGGTGTCCTGCTCCGCGAAGATCCGGAGCGCGGACTGCTGGCCTGCTACCGCTCCGGACTGCAGCCGGAAGTGCTGGCTGAAGTACGTCGCTTCTGTGGCCGCTCCTTTCATTTGCAGGAAATCGCCGAGGATGCGTTCAATCAGGCCCTCGCCATGGCCTATCAAACCGGCTCCAGCGAAACCATGCAGATGGTCGAGGGCATTGGCGACGACATGGATCTTTCCAGTCTGGCCGAGAACGTTCCGGAAACCGAAGACCTGCTCGAACAGGAAGACGATGCACCCATCATCCGCCTGATCAATGCGATTCTGTCCGAAGCGGTCAAGGATGATGCCTCTGACATTCATATCGAAACCTTCGAGAAGTCCCTGGTCGTGCGCTACCGCGTCGATGGCGTGCTGCGTGAGGTGGTGCGACCGAAGCGGGCGCTGGCACCGCTGCTGGTCTCGCGGATCAAGGTGATGGCGAAGATGGATATCGCGGAGAAGCGCGTCCCGCAGGACGGCCGCATTTCCCTACGGCTGGCGGGGCGCGAGGTGGACATCCGGGTTTCCACGCTACCGTCCAATTACGGAGAGCGGGTTGTCATGCGCCTGCTCGACAAGCAGGCCGGGCGGCTGGAGCTGACGCGGCTCGGCATGACGGATCGCGACCTGAACCTGATGCGCGAGCTGATCAACACCCACCACGGCATTATCCTGGTCACCGGGCCGACCGGTTCGGGGAAGACCACCACCCTGTATTCCGCGTTACAGGAAATTGACTACAAGGCACGCAATATCCTCACCGTGGAAGACCCCATCGAATACAACCTGGAAGGGATCGGCCAGACGCAGGTGAACACCAAGGTCGACATGACCTTTGCCCGCGGGCTGCGTGCCATGTTGCGGCAGGACCCCGACGTCGTCATGGTCGGCGAGATTCGTGACCTGGAAACCGCCGAGATTGCTGTACAGGCCAGCCTGACCGGCCACCTGGTGATTTCCACCCTGCATACCAACTCTGCCATTGGCACCGTCACCCGGATGCGCGACATGGGTGTCGAGCCCTTTCTGCTCGCCTCCAGCCTGATCGGCGTGCTGGCGCAGCGGCTGGTGCGGGTGCTGTGTCCGGAATGCAAGGCGCCTTATCAGGCCGACAAAGCCGAAGCCGCGTTTCTGCTGAAGAACAGCCGTCGCCCGCCGACGATTTATCATGCCGTCGGTTGTGATGCCTGCAAGGGACTGGGCTATCGCGGGCGCATGGGTATCTACGAACTGGTCGCGATCGACGACGAGATGCGCACGCTGATCCACAACAACGCCAGCGAGCAGGAAATCGAACTCTACGCCCGAAAAATCAACACGCCCTCCATTCGGTCGGACGGCCGCGACAAGGTGCTCAGGGGGCTGACCACGGTGGAAGAGGTCTTGCGGGTCACCCGCGAGGACTGATCCATGTCTGCATTCAGTTACGTCGCGCTGGATTCCGAAGGTCGCGAAAAGCAGGGCCTGCTGGAGGGCGACAGCGCGCGGCAGGTTCGCCAGCAGCTGCGGGATCAGGGGCTGATTCCCCTCGACGTCAACGAAGCCAGTTCCAGAGAACGCAAACGGGGCAGCGGCTCACAGTTGTTCGCACGCGGGATTACCGCCCGCGAACTGGCGCTGGTTACCCGCCAGATGGCCACACTGGAAGCCGCCGGGATGCCACTGGAACAGAATCTCAAGGCGGTTTCCCAGCAGAGCGAAAAGCCGCGCATCAAAAGCATGATGCTTTCCATCCGCTCGCGCGTGCTGGAAGGCTACACCCTCGCCCATGCACTGGGCGAATACCCACATGTGTTCCCGGAGATTTTTCGGGCCACTGTGGCAGCCGGTGAGCATGCCGGACACCTCGGACCGATCCTCGAGCGCCTCGCGGATTACACCGAGGCACGCCAGCAGTCACGCCAGAAGATTCAGATGAAAATGCTCTATCCGGTGATTCTGCTGGTCACGGCCATCGCCATCGTCGTGTTCCTGCTGGGATTCGTTGTACCCGATGTGGTGAAAGTGTTTGCCGATACCGGGCAGGAACTCCCGCCACTCACCATTGGCATGATCAATGCCAGCGACTTCATCCAGAACCATGGCCTGCTGGTCCTGTTCGGTCTGGTGCTGGGGTTCTTCGCTTTTCGGTATGCGCTGCGCGGAGATGCATTCCGGGGGTGGTGGCATCGCTTCATTCTGCGTATTCCCCTGGTCGGCAAGGTATCCCGCGAAGCGAACACGGCAAGGTTCGCGAGCACACTGGCGATTCTGGGTGCCAGTGGCGTTCCGCTCGTGGAGGCGATCCGCATCAGCGGACAGGTGGTGGCCAATGAGGCGATCCGCGAAGCGGTTCTGGACGCCGGCAAGAAGGTCAGTGAGGGCGCCAGCCTGAAGCTCGCGCTGGAAAGCAGTGGCTACTTTCCACCCATGATGCTGCACATGATCGCTTCCGGCGAACAGAGTGGCGAGCTGGATGACATGCTGGAACGCACAGCGCGCAACCAGGAACGTGACCTGGAGAGCATGGTGGAAACCGTTGTCGGTCTGTTTGAACCATTCATGCTGCTCGGCATGGGCGGTATCGTGATGCTGATCGTCATGGCCATCCTGTTACCCATACTCAATCTGAATCAACTGGTCTGAAGACGGTGCAATACCGGAGGAAACACTCGTGAAAGCACGCTGCATACATCAACGACACAACCAGGGTTTTACGCTGATCGAAGTAATGGTGGTGGTTGTCATCCTTGGCATCCTCGGCGCGCTGATTGTGCCCAATTTCCTCAGCCGGCCAGACGAGGCGCGCGCGCAGCTGGCCAAAACCGATGTGCGTGCGATCGGCAACGCGCTGGACATCTACAAACTCGACAACCATGCCTACCCTAGCACCGATCAGGGACTGGAGGCGCTGGTGAAAAAACCCAGTGGGTTCCCGGAACCGAAGAACTACAACCCGGAAGGCTATCTGAAAAAGCTGCCGATGGATCCATGGGGCCTGCCCTACCAGTACGTCAGTCCCGGTCAGGAAGGCCGCTCCTATGACCTCTATTCACTGGGCGCAGATGGCCAGGAAGGGGGCGAGGGGTTTGCCGCCGACATTGGCAACTGGAACCTCTAAGGCAGCGATCACTCGCGCGCTCATGATCGTCCCGGTTTCAGGGAGCCTGCGTGTCCGCGGCTTCACCCTGATCGAACTGCTGATTGTCACGGTCATCATCGGCAGCCTGGCCAGTCTCGCCGTGCTGAACCTGGGCGGGGCGGACCAGAGCCGGCAACTGGAAAATGAGGCCCGCCGGCTGCACGCCGTGCTGCGCATGGTTGCGGATGACGCCATTTTCGAGGCGCAGGAGTTCGGCCTGCAGTTGCAGCAGGGTAGCTACCGTTTTCTGCGGCTTGATGCCCGGACCGGACGCTGGGAAGCGCTGACTGAACGAGGCTATGCGGAGCACGCTGTGCCGGAACACTTCGAGATGCAGCTGGAGGTGGAGGGCGATGTCCCGACACTGGTTTCCGGCAAACCCCAGGACCGTCCGGCCGTGCTGCTGCTTTCCAGCGGTGAAATCACCCCCTTCGTGCTGGAGATGCGCCTGGCGGAGGAACCCGATGCAGCCACCTTCCGGATTGGCAGCGACGGCTTTGCCGATATCGAGCTGCGGCAGGGTGAGGGGGCGCCGCTGTGAGGCGGATCCGGGCCAGGCGCTGCTCCGGCTTCACCCTGCTGGAAGTGATGATTGCGCTCGCCGTGCTGGCCGTGTCCGCTGCCGGCCTGATCACCGCAGTGTCGCAGAATGTGCGCCAGTCCGGCGCTCTGGAAGAACGCACCGTCGCGCTCTGGGTGGCGCAGAACCGCCTTACCGAGCTGCAGGTGCGCAAGGAGTTTCCTTCGCTCGGGCGCAATGAAGATCGCGTCAGTATGTCCGGGCGCGAATGGGAAGTCATCGTGGAAACCAAGAGCACCGCCTATCCGGACCTGCGCCTGGTGGAGGTGGGCGTCGCGTTGCCCCGTCAGGACTTCCGCAGTCAGGAGGGTACCCTCGTCACCCTGAGCACTTTCCTCGGCGCACCCGCGGAGCCATTACAGTGAAACGCCAGCGGGGATTCACGCTGCTTGAACTGCTGATTGCCATCAGCATCTTCGCCATGATCGGGCTCGGCTCCTATCAGGTGCTCGCCAGTGTGTTGCAGGCGCAGGCCATGACCGGCGCGGCCAGCGACACCCTGGGCCGCATGCAGCGCACCTACCTGCGACTGTCCCAGGATTTTCGCCAGATCCTGGACCGGCCCGTTCGCGACAACTACGGCGAGACACTGCCGAACCTGTTCGTACCGGAGCGTGGCTACGACCTGGAGTTCACGCGCACAGGCTGGCGCAATCCGCTGCGACGCCCGCGCAGCGAACTGCAGCGGGTCGCTTTTGAGCTCGAGGGTGAGGTCCTGCTGCGTCACTACTGGTCCGTGCTGGACCGGGCCCAGGACAGTGAGCCCGCTACGCAGGTGGTGCTGGAGCAGGTGGAATACTTCCGGCTGCGTCTGCTGGATGCCGCAGGTAACTGGCATACCTCCTGGCCACCCCCACAACCCGCCCTCTCAGCCAGTGAGGCGACATCGGGGGCCCCGCTGCCAGTCGCCGTCGAGCTGGAGCTCGGCGTCGACAAGCTGGGGGATCTGCGCTGGGTGTTCGAGATATCCGGCTCATGAAACACCAGCGCGGCGTCGCACTGATCACCGTGCTGATGGTCTTTTTCTTTGCATCCACCATCGCGGTCACCATGGTGTCGAGGCAGCACCTGGATATCCGGCGTACCGCCAATCTCTCAGACAGCCTGCAGGCATCCAACAATGCGCGCAGCGTGGAAACCTTCGTCCTGCAGTTGCTGACACAGGATTACCGCGAAAACCCCGAGATCGATCATCCGCAGGAACCGTGGGCGCAGCAGCAGACCCGGTTCGAGGTGGAGAACGGCGAGGTCATTTTCACGGTCGAAGACCTCAACCGGCGCTTTAACCTCAACAACCTGTCCGACGACCCGGACCAGATTCACCTGGAACGGCTGCGGCTGCTCATGACGCGACTTGAGCTCAACCCGGAACTGGCCGATGCAATCCGGGACTGGGTGGATACCGACGAGCAGCAAAGCGGCTATGCGGGCGCCGAGGACAATGAGTACCTGTTGCTCGATCCGCCCTACCGGGCGGCAAACGCTGCCATCCGGGACATTTCTGAACTACTCTTGGTACGGGGTGTGGACGACCCGACCTATCAACGCCTGCGGCCGTTCGTTACCGCACTGCCGGCGGGCGCCACGCTCAATGTGAATTCAGCAGCGCCGTTCGTACTGCAGTCCCTGGCGCAGGAACTGGGTGCCGTGGAAGCCGATCAGATCGTGCAGACACGGCAGTTGACGCCTTTTGCGGGTGTGGATCAGGACTTTGTATCGCAACAGTTTGTACCGGCATCAGTGAATACCAGCGGACTGACAGTAACCAGCAACTATTTCCAAGTGCGTATTGAATCGTACTTTGGCGGACGCCGTGCCGTACTGGAAAGCACCGTGAAGCGGGACCCCGACGGGCGTTGCCAGGTGTTGTCGCGCAATTTCTCGCGACTGGAGCCATCCGAAGCAGCACAGGAGGGAGAACGTTCGTGAGCGATACCCTGTTGATCCTGCTGCCGCCGCTGGGCACCGCCGAGAAACCCGTCAATACGCAGGACATGATCGTCAGCGTGGCGTTGCTGGATGAGCAGGGCCGGATCAATGGCAAGGTGCAACAGAAGACGCTGGCGGAGGCCGGGCGACAGTTTGATGCTGTGGAACCCGGCGAACGCGAATGCGTTGTGCTGCTGGCGGGTGAGGATGTCCTGCTCAACAGCGTTGTGCTGCCTGGCCAGAAACAGAGACAGTTGCGGCAGGCGCTGCCCTTTCTGGTCGAGGAGTTTATTGCCGACGACCCGGAAGACATTCATGTGGTTCTCGGCCCGCTGCAGAATGACAGCACCCACGCGGTCGCCATTGTGCGGCGGGACCTGATGCGCTTCTGGATGGAGGCGCTTGCCAAGGAGGACATCTACCCGGAGAAGGTGATCCCCGAGCAGTTGTTCATTCCACTGGATGACAGCACCGTGGGCTCTCTCGTTGTGGACGAGGGTCGCTGCTTCCTGCGTACCGCACCATTCCGGGCCATGACCCTGGAACGCGACACACTGCGCGAGAGTCTGCAGATCTGTCTGCCGGCCGCGACCGATCAGCACAAGGATCGCAAACGGCTGGCGTTCTGGACCCGGGCGGATGGCGACGACGCCGAACTGATCATGGAGCTCGGCCAGGCGATCGCGCCGACGCAGATTCGCCAGATGCCGCTGGAACAGAGCCACCTGCAGCTGGTTGCGGAAACCTATCCGGCGCAGGCAGAAACCGCCGCCCAATTGAACCTGTTGCAGGATGAGTTCGAATCCGACCGCCGCCGCAACGCCGCCCGCAGCCTGCTAACCAAAGTCGCCGGACTGGTCCTGCTGGTCTTTTTTACCCAGGTCGCATTCGATGTGGGGCGTACCGTATACCTCCGTACCCAGGCCGACACCTGGGATCAGGAAGCCCGCGCTGTGTATCGGGAATTGTTCCCACAGGATCGCCGCCTGATCAATCTGCGCGCGCAGATGGAAGGCCATCTCACCCGCCTGCGCGAGAGTGGTTCGGCGAACGACTTTCTCGCCCTGCTGGGCACGGCCGGCAAGTACTCCCGTTCGTTCCGGAGCAATGAGTTTGTCCTGCAGCGGGTGAATTTCAGCGAGCAGAACCAGCAACTTCTGCTCGACCTGCATACCGGGTCGCTGCAAATGCTGGACCGTTACAAGCAGGCACTGGCACAGGATGGGCTGCGCGTGGATATCGCATCCGCAGTGACCGAAGACAACATCGTCAAGGCCCGTCTGCGTATTGGGAGAATCAACCTGTGAGCGAAGCAAACGGGAACAGCCGTTTGAACCGGCAGTTTGCCAGGCTCAACCGGCTGGGCCCGGTGCGCTCGATTCGCAGCTGGTACAAGCACAAGCCGCCGGGTGACCAGCGCGCGATCAAGGTGCTGGTGGTTTTCTTTGCGGCAGTCGGCGCCTATTTCCTGATCTGGCAGCCAACACAGACGGCGCTGGCGCAGGCCGAGAGCTACTACGAGAATCGCCACCAGCAATACCAGTGGGTCAAACGTCACGAAACCGAAATCCGTGCGTTGCTGGGCCAGCGCGGTGACAGCAACCAGCAGGCGCTGGGCGGCCGCTCGCTGCTGTCCATCGTCACGGACAGCGCGAAGAAACAAAGCATTCAGCTGAAGCGTTTCGAGCCCAAGGGCGATAACGCCGTGAACATCTGGCTGGAGGGCGCTGATTTCAACAAGCTGGTGGTGTGGCTGGATGACCTGCGCGACCAGTTTCAGGTGCGGGTCGACCAGGTATCGATCGACCGGGACGAACAACAGCCCGGGCTGGTCGGCGTCAAGCTGCAGTTATCCGTGTAATCGACCGCTACCGCAGCCGAAGGTCGTGTTGTTCTTGCGCAACCCTGTCCCGAGGCACTGCAGAAAAAGATACCACTGAAACGAACCGGCGACCGGACGACACAGTGGCGGTGGGCACCCGATATCCGGCGCTGGCAAAGGGCCGCGGCACGGCGCTTGCGCCGTCCGGAACGTGGCCGGATTATTTCTGCGCAGGCAGTGTCGCGCGTTCCAGGCCGATCAGATAATTCACCACGTCAAAAACGTTCTTCTGCACCTGCACCCGGTACTTCCCGTTCACGATCAGTGTCGGCACGCCGCTGGCACGATACGCCCGGGCTTTCTTATCAGCCTGCTGAATCCGCGCCTGTACGCCGAAGGAAGAAAACAATCCGCGAAACTTGCTCTCTTCCACGCCGTACCGTGCAAAAAAAGCGGCCAGTGCATCCTCGGTGTCGGTGGGCTGCTCGGCCTTGTGAATCTCTTCAAACATCGGCGTGTGGATCTCATCGACGATGCCGAGGGTTTCGGCGACAAAGTAGGCGCGCGCGTGGTTGACCCAGTCCTTGCGCAAGGTGGCCGGCAAGCGCACAAACGCGACATCTTCCGGCTTGGTCGCCAGCCACTGCTTGATGTAAGGCTCGAACTGGAAGCAGTGCGGGCAGCCGTACCAGAACAACTCCACCACCTCGACCTTGTCCGGGCTGCTGGTCGGCACCGGCGTCAGGATGCGCTCGTAGTGCACCCCTTCCTTAAAGGCGGCCTGCGCGCCCATCATGAACAATGAAAAAAACAAAGCCGTTGTGGCGCGCAGCATCTGGTTCGCCATGAACATTCTCCTCCCGGTGTTTCGCTACTGTGTAGACCGGCAAACAGCAGGGGGGTTCAAGCCCGCCCAGTCCAATTCGCCGGTCTGCCGAATCTTCTCAGTACAGCCCGGACGCGTAACTGGAGACCGCGCGGATCTCCTCGTCGCTCAGGAAACGCGCCACGTCCCGCATGATCCGCCCGTCACCGTCGTTGTTGCGGGTGCCATTGCGGTATTCGGTGAGCTGTTTTTCCAGATACTTGGGATGCTGCCCGCTCAGACGCGGAAAGCCGGCCGCCGCATTACCGGCACCGTTGGGGGCATGACAGGCGGTACACGCCGCGACACCGGTCTCCCGGTTCCCGGCGCGGTACAGGCGTTCGCCCAGTTCGACCAGTTCTTCCTTGGCGGTTCCCGGCGTGGAGGTCTGCGCGGCATAGAATGCGGCCATATCCTCGATATCCTGTTGACTGAGATTCTTGACCATGGCCGCCATCACCGGCACCGGCCGCCTGGGGCCGTTCTCATCGCCCTGAATGTCGAGCATCTGCTTGACCAGGTATTTCTCATTCTGGCCCGCCAGTTTCGGGAAATCTGCTGCAACACTATTGCCATCCATCCCGTGACAACCACCACATACGGCCGCCTTGGCCTCACCTGCTGCTGCATTGCCGGCCGCGTATGTCAGCGAGCCGGTCAGGAGCCCTGCGGCCACAATGATCGCCTTACCCAGTGTATTCATGCCTATTCCCGGTTCGTCCAGATCGCCAATTCTTCGATTTTCCAAGGGGTTGGGTTCTACGCCAGGCCTGGCGCTTCCCAAGTGCGGGGGGGAGTATATACCATCACCCGCCTGATTCTTATCTCTCCAAGCAGGCCCCTTTGAACTTCAGAAATGCACAGTATCTGGTCAGCGCAGCACGTTACGACCAGTGTCCACCGGACGAAGGTGTGGAGGTCGCGTTTGCCGGGCGCTCCAATGCCGGCAAATCCTCGACCCTCAACGCACTGACCGGCCAGCGCAACCTGGCGCGAACCAGCAAGACTCCCGGCCGCACCCAGTTGCTCAATTTTTTCACTGTAACCGACGATGTGCGGCTCGTGGATCTGCCCGGGTTCGGCTACGCCAAGGTTCCGACCCGGGTACAGCAGGCCTGGAATCGCACGCTGGATCATTACTTTCGGGGACGGGAAAGTCTCCAGGGCCTGGTGCTGGTCAGCGACATCCGCCACGAGCCAAGTGCCTTTGAGCAGCAGTTGCTGGACTGGTGCAGCGATGCCGGCCTGCCAGTGCTGATGGTGCTAAACAAGGCCGATAAGCTGAGTCGTAATCAGGTGGCACAAACCGTTCTGCGACGACGCAAAGTCTGCGGCAGCGCCAACAGCGCGCTACGGGTCATCGCCTTTTCCGCACTGAAGAAGCAGGGCCTGGATGAGCTGCGTGCTGCGGTCACCGCCATGCTGCACGCGGAGCAGGCGCCAGGAGAAAAAAATCCCGACCCGACTGGGGAGTGATGCGGGCCGGGATCGATGGCCCGCGCGCGTGGCGCAGGCTGGTCACTGCCATGGGCCTTGCGGCCCTGTATATGAGACCCCGCTCGTGGCGACAAGTTCCGGTCGCTAGTGCGCGTCGTCCCAGTTGGCGCCACTGCCTGCAGCGACGATGAGTGGCACCTCGAGCTCGGCAGCGGCGGACATCCTGCTGACGATTTCCGCGCGGCACTCGTCGAGTGCATCGCTGTCCACCTCGAAGACCAGTTCATCATGCACCTGCATGACCATCAGCGCCGGCGGCTGTTTCTCGCGAATCCACGCATCCACAGACAGCATCGCGCGCTTGATGATATCGGCGGCGGTACCCTGCATCGGCGCATTGATCGCCGCGCGTTCCGCGGCCTGACGACGCGCCGGGTTGCGTGCGCTGATCTCGCGCAGGTGCAGACGCCGCCCGAACAGCGTCTCCACATATCCATTTTCCTTGGCCTGTGCGCGGGTACGGTCCATGTAATCGCGTACGCCCGGATAGCGCTCGAAATACCGGTCGATGTACCCCTGTGCCTCGTTGCGCGGGATACCACCCAGCTGGCGCGCCAGCCCGAATGCTGACATCCCGTAGATCAGCCCGAAATTGATCGCCTTGGCGACCCGTCGATCCTCGTCCGCCACCTCAGCAACCGGCACGCGGAAAACTTCGGCCGCGGTGGCGCGGTGCACATCCTCGCCACTACGGAGCGCGGAACAGAGATTTTCGTCTCCGGACAGATGCGCCATGATGCGCAGCTCAATCTGCGAATAGTCCGCGGACAGCAGCACCCGCCCCGGCGGCGCAACGAAGGCCTGACGAACCCTTCTGCCAGCAGCGGTGCGGATGGGAATGTTCTGCAGGTTGGGATCACTGGAAGACAGCCGGCCGGTCGCGGCAACCGCCTGGTGATAGGAGGTGTGCAGGCGACCCGTCTCCGGGTCGATCTGTTCCGGCAGCCGGTCGGTGTAGGTATTGCGCAGTTTTGCCAGGCCCCGGTGCTCCAAGATCAGTTGTGGCAGCTCGTAGCCCTCGTCCGCCAGTTCCTGCAGCACGTTTTCGGCCGTGGATGGCTTCCCTCCCGGGGTCTTATGCCGCTGCGGCATGCCCATCCTCTGAAAAAGAATCTCCTGTAGCTGCTTCGGAGAGGAGAGGTTGAAGGCCCCGCCGGCGGCTTCATGCGCTTCCGTTTCCAGTGCCTCCAGGCGGGTGCTGATTTCGGCACTCTGCGCACGCAGACAGTCCGGATCGATCAGCGTGCCGGCCCGCTCCATACGCGACAACACCGGCACCAGCGGAATCTCCAATGATTCATAGACGCTGCACAGTCCCGGCACTTCCTGCAATTGCGGCCAGAGCTTCCGGTGCAGGCACAGGGAGACTTCGGCGTCTTCGCCAGCATAGGGTGCGGCCTGCTCGAGCGCCACCTGATCAAAGGTGATTTGCTTCGCGCCCTTCCCGGCGACCTCTTCGAAAGAAATCGTCTGTCGCCCAAGCACCCGGGAGGCGAGGGAATCGAGATCGTGCCGGCCCGCCGTGCTGTCCAGCACATACGACTGCAGCATGCTGTCGTGTGCGACACCCGCCACTTCCACGCCATGCCGGCTGAGCACGTTCAGGTCATATTTCAGGTGCTGGCCGGCCTTCGGGCAGTCCGGGTCTTCGAGGATCGGCCCGATGACCTCCCGGACCTGTTCCCAGGAAAGCTGTTGTGGCGCGCCCTCGTAGGCATGAGCGACCGGGATGTAAGCCGCCTGCCCGGGCGCCACGGAGAGTGAGATCCCGACCAGTTGTGCCTGCATGTAGTTCAGGCTCGTGGTTTCAGTGTCAAAGGCGACCAGCTCAGCTTCACGGCATTGGTCGGCCCAGCGGGACAGCGTCGCCGCGTCCAGCACCACCTCGGTTTCGACGGTCTCACTCGACTGGGCCGGTGCTGGCTCCCCGGCACCGTTCTCCTGCAATTCCGCCAGCCAGGCCCGGAACTCCAGATCCTGATACATCTTTGCCAGCGAAGACTGATCAGGCGACTGCGGAACCAGCGCCTCCAACGGCTCTTCCAGTTCGACATCACAGCGGATACGCACCAGTTCCCGGCTAAGCGGCAACTGGTCCAGTGCGTTGCGCAGGTTCTCGCCCACCTTCCCCGTGATCTGGTCCGCCGAGGCGATGATCTGGTCCAGCGTGCCGTGCGCTGACAGCCATTTCAGCGCCGTCTTCGGTCCCACCTTGGGAACACCCGGAATGTTGTCAGAACTGTCACCGATGAGGGTCAGGTAATCGATGATGCGGTCCGGACCGACACCAAACTTTTTCTCCACACCGGCCGGGTCGAGCAACTGGTTGCTCATTGTGTTGATGAGTGCGCACCGGTTGTCGACCAGTTGCGCCAGATCCTTGTCCCCGGTGGACACCAGCGTGTAGAGGTCAGCGGCGCGCGCCCGGGCGACCAGCGTGCCGATCACGTCATCCGCTTCCACCCCGGTGACGGACACCAGGGGGTAGCCGAGTGCCCGGATCAGCGCGTGCAGCGGTTCGATCTGGGCGCGTAGCTCATCCGGCATTTTCTCGCGGTTGGCCTTATACTCAGCGTACAACTCGTGCCGGAAGGTGGTCCCGGAGGCATCAAAGACCACGGCGAGATAGCGTGGCGCGTGTTCCTGCACCAGTTTCTTCACCATGCTGACCACACCCTTGATGGCGCCCGTCGGGCGCCCATCGCCCGTTGTCAGCGGCGGCAGCGCATGAAAAGCGCGATAAAGGTAAGAGGATCCATCAATCAGGATCACATCGGGGTTTTCAGCGGAGCCACTCATCTGCAAACTGGAACAAAGAGCCATAGGCCTGGGACGAAGGAGGGTCGCATGAAACCCCGAACACTGACAAACCTTTGTAGCGCTTTGCTGCTGACTGCGGGAATGCTGTCCCCGCTGGCTGGCGTCGCTGCAGAGGGCAATGTGCCAGAACCGGAAGTCACGGTCCGGCACGAGGACGGCCACACGCTGTACGAATACCGGGCCAACGGACTGCTGTACATGATCAAGGTGGTGCCGCCCAATGGAAAACCCTACTTTCTGGTCGACCCGGACGGCATGGGCAATTACATCCGCATGGACAAATCAGATCTGCTGATTCCGTCGTGGATCATCCATTCCTGGTAGATGGCCGTTTTCACCGCGATCGGGGATCGTCAGCGGGCGACCCTGGCAGCCGCCTACAGCCTGCCGGAAACACTCCGGACCGAGGGCATTGCGACAGGCGTCGAGAACACCAATTACCGGGTTTATGCCGCAGCGCAGCCGGAGCCACAATGGGTACTGACGCTGTTGGAGAAGCCCACCGATCTGGCCTTCGTCCTGGCGGTTCTTGCCGAGGCGCACGCAGCCGGACTGCCGGTCCCGTTGCCACTGGCAACCCGCGAAGGCGACCGGACGCTGATTCTGGACGGTCGAACTGCCCTGCTCATGCCGTATATCGCCGGATCCCATCTGCACGAACCAGAGCCGTCCCACTGTGCTGCGATCGGCGCCTTCGTCGGCCGGCTGCATCGGCAGGTGGCGGCGGGCCATACCAGCCGCAGCGATCCGCAGGGGCTCGACTGGCTGCTGCCCACCGCGCGGCAGGTGCTGGGGGCGGATTCACTCGCCACAGATACCTGTACTCTGCTGGAAAGGCACGCCTCAGAATTGCTGGCGCTGCCGGAGCGTACCTGTCATGGCGATCTGTTCCGGGACAATGCCCTCTTTACGGGACACCAGTTGTCCGGCGTGATCGACTGGTACAACGCGGCGCGCGCACCGGCCGCTTTTGATGTGGCGATCCTGCTCAATGACTGGTGCACCGATGACCACGGCCAACTACTTCCCGAGCACACCCGCGCACTGATGGGCGCTTATCAAAGTGAGCACTTACTACCTGAGGCCGCTATCCGGCAAATGCCATTGCTCCGCGCGTGGGCAGCCCTGCGTTTCTGGACCTCACGGGTGATGAGCACGCAGGCAATGCAGACGGTCGCGGCAGGGAGCGCGATTTACCGAGGCAAGGCACCCGGCGAACAGCGGGATATTCTGTTAAGAGCAGTGGATCCTGCTGCACCGGGCCACTGGCTGGAATGTTGCTGGTAGCGCCCAACGCTGGACGCTGTCGCCGTCAGGAACCGGCCTCTTCCCGGGACGCCGTGGTGAACTTCAGCTCCGCGTAGGCATTGGCGGCCCGCTCACTGGGCTGTGCATCCGGTTGTTGCGTGGTCACGCCCTTCAGTTCGTCCACATGGCGCCAGTGCGACCAAAGCACATGATCCAGGTAGTCGACGATGGTCATATCGAAGTCGAGCGCCCGCTTCTTGAGCTCCTTGCGGGTGTTCTTTCGAATCGGCGTGTTGACGGGTTTTTCCTTCATGCGGAACTGCCTCAATCTCGGTTAAATCGGTTATCGCTGGCTGCCACCGCGCACTCGGTGCGAAGAGAAGACTACTTTTAGGGATTTTCGCACATTTTTTTCGAAAATCCACACTTTTCTCAAGTCTGCTCTTTGGTGAAATGAGCAAACGGGCCAATTGCTCACGGATCAGCCGGGCGTCAGGAAGTACAAGGCGAAGTACTGCCGGGCATCCTGCCAGCTGCATTGGACCCGGAATCCCGCAGCGGCGGCCAGCGATTCCACCTGCTCGGGCCGGTATTTGTAGGAGTTCTCAGTGTGAATCCGCTCGCCGGCACGGAATGCAAAACGCTCGCCGGCAATACCGACGACCTGATCGGCGCAACTCTCCAGATACATCTCGATCCGCTGCTCGGCTTCGTTGTAGAGGGCCCGATGCGCAAACTGCTCCGGGTCGACATGGGCACCGAGCCGGCTCCGCACGTGATATAGCAGGTTCCGGTTGAACGCTGCCGTCACACCCTGCACATCGTTGTACGCGGCCTCCAGCACCCCCCGTTCCTTCACCAGATCAACCCCGAGCAACAGACCTCCGTCCGGCGCGACCAGTTTCTGCACCCGGGCCAGGAAGCGGGCCGCATCCGCCGGCTCGAAATTACCGATACTGGAGCCTGGGAAAAACGCCACCCGCCGCCCGCGCGACTGCGTCTCCGGCAGGGTCACCTGGCGGGAGTAATCCAGGCACGCCGCGTGTACTTCCAGCCAGGGATGATCTTCAGCAAGTTCCGACGCCGCGCGGGAAAGCTGGTCCAGTGATATGTCGAGGGGCACGTATGCGGCCGGACGCACAGCTTCCAGCAGCAGACGGATCTTTGCATTCGTGCCGCTCCCGAACTCAATCAGCATGCAGGAATCGCCGACGCTGGAGCGGATCGCATCGCCGTGCGCGCGCAGTAACCGGATCTCGGTGCGCGACGGATAGTACTCCGGCAGTTGCGTAATGGCATGGAACAGACGCGACCCGCGTGCATCGTAAAAGTACTTGGGCGAAATGTGCCGCGGGCGGGCCCGCAGGCCCGTCAGCACTTCCTCGCGCATATCGGCCAGGGCTGGCTTGTGGTCGTAGAGGTAGGCTGTGCCGCGTCGGGTCGGTAACAGTTTCACGGCAGGCGGACTCCCATGGATTTCGACAAGTTGTCAGGCGGTTTAGCTGGCATCACGGGCGAGCCGCATCCCGGAAAATTGCCAGCGATCGCGCGGATAGAAAAAGTTCCGATAGCTGCTGCGCAAATGCGCGGCCGGGGATACGCAGGATCCGCCGCGCAACACAAACTGGTTGCACATGAATTTGCCATTGTATTCCCCCAGTTCCCCATCGAACGGTCGGTAACCGGGATAACCTGTGTAGTTGCTCGACGTCCACTCCCACACATCACCGAACATCTGGTCGGAAGCGTCATCTACCTGCCGCGGCGCGGGCGCCAACAGACCGCACTCGCGGAAATTTCCCTGCACCGGCAGGGCCTGCGCAGCACATTCCCACTCGGCCTCGGTCGGTAGTCGCGCGCCCGCCCAACGCGCATAGGCGTCCGCCTCAAAATAACTCAGATGCGCAACGGGTGCGTCCGCGTCGACGGCCTGCATGCCGTGCAGCGTAAAATGCCACCAGTGGCCGTCCTGGTGAGCCCAGTACAACGGCTGCATCGCACCGCTGGCCTGCAGCTCTGCCCAGCCATCGGACAACCACAACGCCGCCTTCTGGTAGCCACCATCTTCCATGAACGCCATAAAATCCCGGTTGCTGACCGGCGCCCGGGCCAGCTGATAAGGCTGCAGCAGCACCCGGTGCTGGGGCCGCTCGTTGTCGAAGCTGAATGCTCCGCCACCATGGCCGATGGCAGCCATCCCGCCGGGGAAATCACGCCAGGCTGCGGCCGGCGTTTCTGGGCGACCGGCAGGGGGTGGTGATGTCTGGTAAGCCGGCGCAAGTGGATTCCTGGAGAAACTGTACTTCAAGTCCGTCAGCAGCAACTCCTGGTGTTGCTGCTCGTGATGGATGCCCAGTTCGATGCGCTCTGCCAGCGACCCGGCGGGCGAACCACGATCCCACAACGCACAAATTCGTTCCCGGACACCCTGCCGGTAGGCATATACCTCCTCCACCGATGGCCGGCTCAGCAAGCCACGCTGTGGACGGGGGAACGGATTCCCCACGCCGTTGTAGTAGGAGTTGAACAGGTGCCGGTAGGCGGGCCAGGGGGAGCGATAGTCCGGATCTGCGACGGCCAGTACGAAGGTCTCGAAATACCAGGCGGTGTGCGCGAGATGCCACTTGGCCGGACTCACCTCGGGCATGGCCTGCAGGCCGTAATCCTCAACCTGGAGCGGCTCGCACAGTGCCTCTGTTTGGGTCGTGATCGCCAGGAATGCGTCCATCAGGGGGGCCGGCGTTGACGAAGGCGCGACGCCGGGTGAGCCGGAATGTTCCAAGAGACTTCCCCATGGGATTTGCACAGGCCATTGTAGCCAACCGTCGGTTCGCCTCAACCGACGCTCCTGCGGTCATACCACCTCGAACGGATAATGCCGCAGCAACAGTTCCAGCGTACGTCGAATCTGCTGTGCCTGTACGGGCGGACGCAGAATACCGACGAACGAGCCTGCGGGGCTGATCACCGCCAGGTGCGCACTGTGATCTACCTGGTAATTCTCCTGCGGCCCTGGCACCCGCACGAACACGGCATTGAACATCCGGGCAAAGTCGGCGAGCGCGGGAACGTCTCCGGTCACACCCAGCATGCGTGGGTCAAAGTGTTCCACATAGCGTTGCAGGTGTTCAGGCTGATCCCGCGCCGGATCCACGCTAACCATCCAGAAACGGACCATTTCCTGATCGGATTGCGCCAGCTTGTTCCATGCAGCCGCCGCATCTGCCAGCGTTGTTGGGCACACGTCCGGACAATGGGTGAACCCAAAAAAAATCACGGTCCAATGCCCGGCCAGATCGTCATTGCTCACCACCCCGGCTCGCGTGGCAGGCAGTGCAAACTGCGATAAAGGCCGTGGCTGCTCAAACAGGATCAAGCCCAGTTGCTCCAGATCCGCAGCGGGAATCCGTGTTGGCAGCGTCATACGCCATGCGAACAAACCGGCCACCATGGCTGCGAAGGCAACCAGTAGCAAAACTGTCTTCCGGACAGCGGGATTCATGCGCAGGAGCTCAGACTGGAAACGTGAAGGGTGGCAGGTAGTGGTCTGCGAGCAGTGCCAGGAACAACAGCATGAGATAGACGATGGAGTAGCCGAACATCTGCATCGCCAGCGCCGGTTCCGGGCGGCGCAACAGAGCGACAGCCAGTTGCAGGAAGCGCAGGTTCAGTGCGAGCACGACCCCCAGGTACAACAACCCGCTCATGCCGGTGACGAAGGGCAGCAGCGAAACCGCAAACAGCACCAGCGTGTACAGGAAAATGTGCAGCCGGGTGTACTGCTCGCCATGGGTCACCGGCAGCATCGGAATATCCACTGCTGCGTATTCTTCCTTGCGCGCCAACGCCAGAGCCCAGAAGTGCGGCGGTGTCCAGGCGAAAATGATCAGCACCAGTAACAGCCCATGGCCCTCCACCGCACCGGTCACGGCAGTCCAGCCGAGCAGCGGAGGCGCCGCGCCGGCCAACCCGCCAATGACAATGTTCTGGGGTGTCGCGCGCTTCAGAAACACCGTGTAGATCAGCGCATATCCCACCAGGGAGGCCAGCGTCAGCCACGCCGTCAGAGGATTGACCCACTGGTACAGCAGCCAGGTACCGAGACTCCCGATCACCAGGGCGAACAGCAGGCCCTGCAGGGGAGCGATGCGGCCACGCGCCACGGGTCGTCCGCGCGTGCGGGCCATCCGGGCGTCCACCGCCCGATCAAAAATGTGATTGACCGCCGCGGCAGAACCAGCACACAACCCGATACCCGCAGTGGCGATCAGCACCAGGACCGGATCCAGTGCGTTTGGCGTGGCCAGCAGCATGCCGATCACCGCGGTAAGCAGCATCAGGGCGACGACCCGGGGCTTGCACAGCTCCAGGTAGTCGCGCCAGCTGACTCGCTGCTGGACACTCGATTCCAACTTGACTTCCCTCTTTATGGGTGGGCGCTTTGCAACTGCACCAACCGGTAATTCAACGCGACCAGCGCGAGAAGCAGACAGGCACCCACCGCGTTGTGCGCGACCGCCACTGCCAGTGGCAAGCCCGCCAGCACATTGCTCACGCCGAGGGTGACCTGCACCAACAGCAAACCCACCACCCAACGTACATGACGCCGGAGCACGTCATTGTATGGAGATTTTTTGATCAGCGCCACGGCGAGCAGGAGCACGGCGATCACGACCAGCGCGCCGAGGCGGTGCGACAGGTGGACCGCGACCCGGGCCGGATGTTCCATCTGGCCGCCCAGGTAGTTCGGGCCGATTTCATGCGTCAGATCAAAACCGGTGGCAAAGTCTGCGTCCGGCCACCATTCACCATGGCAGGTCGGCAGGTCAATGCAGGCCAGCGCCGCGTAATTGGCACTGGTCCAGCCGCCCAGCGTAATCTGCAGGATCAACACCAGCAGGCTGGCCAGGCCCCAGCGCTGCAATGTCTTCAGACTCGATCCATCGTCGCCAATCGCCGGGGGCGGCACGGTCTTACGGCGTAATCGCAGGACCAGCAGCATCAACAGGGAAAAGGTGGCAAAACCGCCAAGCAGATGCGCCACGACCACCTGCGGCCAGAGCTTCAGCGTCACCGTCCACATACCGAAGGCGGCTTGCAGAATCACCAGTGCCAGAAGGCCGTACGTATGCCGACTGGGGTAACCGTCCAGTCTCCGGTGACGCCAGCCGGTTGCGGCGAGACCCAACACGAGCAATCCCAGCGTGCCGGCAAGGTACCGGTGGATCATCTCCGGCCAGCCCTTATCCACTTCCACCGGTGCATCCGGGAAGCGTGCCTCGGCAATACGGATGTCCTCCTGCGCCTCCGGCACGGTCAGAAATCCGTAACAGCCCGGCCAGTCCGGACATCCCAGCCCGGCATCCACGAGGCGGGTGTAGGCACCCAGCACCACGACTACCATGGCGAAACAGGTCGCGAACAGGGCCAGCCGGTACCCCGGCAGCTTTTCGATATTCATAGTCATCCGATCCGAGACACTTTCAGGAGTTTCTTCAAATCATCCAGCAAGGCTCTGGGGTCATCCTCCGGCGTGTAGCGGAGGATCAGGTTCCCGAGCGGGTCCGCCAGATACAGTGCGCCGGTTCCTTCCGGAATCTGGCATGCATGAACGTTTTCCGCGCAGACCAGAAACTGGTACCCGGGAAATTGTTGCGCCAGTTTCGCGCGCGTCGCCGCATCCGGTGCTGCCGGGATGGCCAGATAGAAACGCTCAATACGATCCTGCAACCGCCCGGTGGCGATATGGGACTGGCGCGCATGGTGCAGCATCTCCTCGCAGGCCTGATCACATTGCGGACCACCCGCGTAGACCAGCTTCCAGCCGGTCTTCGGGCCCACGTTCCACTGTGCTTCCATATCCACGTGTGCCCAGTTTTCAATCGGCAGTGGGCGCGCCGGCTGCAGCATCGAACCCTTGTTGGTGCGCGCATCCGGCACCCCAAAGCCACCAAAGTACATGGCCATTGCCAGCAGCACCGGCGTCAACGCAATAGCAAACAGCAACAGGAGGTTGCGGCGCCCGCGCTGTACGTCGATTGGCTGTGGAGATTCACTTTCACCCATGTTCATTCACACTATTCATTCATCGGATTGATCCAAGCGATCGGAATCCCGTCGCTGTCTCCGCAGGGCCACCAACGTCAGCAGCAGGAAAGCCGCCGCCAGGGAAAACCACTGCACTGCGTAACCGCGGTGCCGGTCCGGCCCCATCGTGTCACGCGGCCAGTCCAAACGGAGCGCACCGGCACTACCGGACCGCAGGCGCAGCACCGCCGGTTCCAGGTCCAGCCCAAAATGGCGGCCTATGATATCCGCCTGAACATAAGGCACAACCGGCACGACACGCCCCGGCACCGCCAGCGAATCAGGCAGCGAGCCCAGGAGCGGGCGTGGACTTCCGTAGACCTCGGCAAGGATCTCCAGTTCCCCCGTTTGTGCGGGGTTCTGCGGCAGGTGGGCACGGTCCCCCGCAAAGGGAATCCAGCCTCGGTTGACCAGCACCACGCGCTCACTCGCAGCATCCCGGAACGGAACGACGACTTCAAACCCGGGGCGGCCACCGCGCGTGCGATTGTCCAGAAACAGCGCGTGCTCATTCAGAAACCGACCTCGCAACCGAAGCTTCTGGTATGCATCCGCCAGGGTCACGATGCGCAGCGCGGTCCATTCCCCGGATGCCCCGGATCGGGTTCGCTCGGCCAGCATTCGCGCCTTTTCATCCGCACGACCCACTTGCCACTGGCCCAGTGAAAGACAGGTGACGATCGCCAGAATCATGAGTGGCAGCCACCATGAGAAACCGTGCTGTCGGAATCGTTGGAAATACATGAATTGACTTTGCACGCAGACGTACCCTACCGTGCGGCCTCCCACGCATTTGCCGGAGATACCGCATGTGGCTGAAGGTCGCAATCGTCATCCTGCTGATTGGCGCGCTCATCAGCCTGGGGAGCGCGCTGGTTTTTCTCATCCGTGATCAGGGTAAACGGGAGCGAACCAAGAACGCGCTGTTCGTGCGCGTGGTGCTCTGTGCGTTGATCCTGGTATTGATCGTCTATGGGTTCGCCAGCGGGAAGCTCACCCCACATTCCCCGTACGGCCTACAGCCGCCCGGCAGCGAAACCGCCCGCTAGGAAACCGCCTGCGCTCGCCGTTCAGACCACGTAGACGAAGATAAACAGCCCGATCCAGACCACATCGACGAAGTGCCAGTACCAGGACGTGGCTTCGAACGCGAAATGGTTGTCGGCATCAAAATGGCCCTTCAGCACCCGAAGCAGCATGATGATCAACATGACCGTGCCGATCGTCACATGGGCGCCATGGAAGCCGGTCAGCATGAAAAAGGTTGTGCCGTAAATACCGCTTTCCAGGGTCAGGCCGAGGTCACGGTAGGCGACCACGTATTCATGCGCCTGGAAGTACAGGAACACCAGGCCCAGCAGGATGGTCACCGCCAGCCAGAGCTTCAGTTGATAGCGGTTGTTTCTCTTCAACGCGTGGTGGGCAAAGGTCACCGTGAAGCTGGAGGTTACCAGCAGGATGGTGTTCAGCAACGGGATGCCCCAGGCGGGAATGACTTCGCTCGGGCCCGGGAACGTCGCGTTATCCGGATTCTGAAACACGGGCCAGGCCGCCTCGAAGGCCGGCCAGAGCAATTCATGCGTGGAGGCGCCGTCACCTGCACCACCAAGCCAGGGTACGGATAAAACGCGTGCGTAGAAGAGTGCGCCGAAAAACGCCCCGAAAAACATCACCTCGGAAAAAATGAACCAGCCCATGCCCCATCGGAAAGAACGATCCATCTGATCGCTATACAGGCCGGCACGGCTTTCCTGCACAACCTGGCCAAACCAGCCGTAAAAGAAATAGGCCGTCAGCAGCGCGCCGGCAAAGAAAATAAGCAGACCGTTGGACTCTGTGCCATGGGTCATGTCATTCATCATGTTGCCAGCCCCGTACACAGTCAGGAACAGGGCAATGGAGGCGATGATGGGCCACTTGCTCTGCTCGGGTACGTAATAAGTGCCTTGACTTGCCATGTTGACTCTCCAGTCTGGGTGCCGGAATCAGTTCCGGTTCTGCGCCAATTCCTTGGTCTTTCTCGCTGCCTGCTCTGCATTGAACAGCGTATAGGACAGGGTCAGCGTGTGTACATCATCCGGCAAATCCGGATCGATCATGAATCGCAGCGGTAATTCCGCATCTGCGCCAGCCGCCAATGGCTGCTGCTGAAAGCAGAAACACTCCACTTTGTGCAGGTACTTTGCGGCCAGCCCCGGTGACACACTGGGCACGGCCTGGCCGACCATGTCCTGCGCGGCCAGGTTACGCGCCCGGTACACGGTTTCCCGCACTTCGCCAGGGTGCACTTCAATCTCGAATTCGGCCGGCTGGAACTCCCAAGGCATGCCATCGTTGGTCGTGGCCATGAACTGGAGCCGCACGGTTCGACTTTCATCCACCTGACCCGCCGTCACACCGGTATAACGATCACCACTGGTCTTGCCGTTGATACCGGTGACTTCGCAGAAAATGTCGTACAGGGGCACCAGCAGAAATCCGAACGCGAACATACCGCCCACCACCAGCAGCGAACGACGCACCGTCCGGGCATGCGATGGGCTGCTGGTGGGCGTTTTTTCCATGGCTGATTCTGCCCGTCCCGAACTCAGCGAACTTCCGGCGGAGTCGTGAAGCTGTGGTACGGAGCCGGCGATGGCAGGGTCCATTCGAGCCCTTCTGCGCCGTCCCAGACCTGCGCGGATACCTTGCGCCCACCCTTGATGCACTGGATGACAATCACCAGCAGGACCAGCTGGGTCACACCGAACAGAAACGCACCCACGGTGGAGACCATGTTGAAGTCAGCAAACTGCAGGGCGTAATCGGGGATTCGACGCGGCATTCCGGCCAGCCCGACAAAGTGCATCGGAAAAAACGCAACATTCAGGCCAATAAACGAAAGCCAGAAGTGCAGACGGGACAGCGGCACGTTGTACATGTGGCCGGTCCATTTCGGCAACCAGTAATAGACGCCCGCCATGATCGCGAAGATCGCGCCCGGGATCAGCACGTAGTGGAAGTGCGCCACCACGAAGTAGGTGTCGTGGTACTGAAAGTCGGACGGTGCGATCGACAGCATCAGGCCGGACAGCCCGCCGATCGTGAACAGTACGATGAACGCAATGGAGAACAGCATCGGCGTTTCAAAGCTCAATGAACCACGCCACATCGTGGTCACCCAGTTGAACACCTTCACGCCGGTAGGCACCGCGATCAACATGGTTGCGTACATGAAGAACAGTTCCGCCGCCAACGGCATGCCGACCGTGAACATGTGGTGTGCCCACACGATGAACGACAGGAACGCAATCGAGGACGTCGCGTACACCATCGAGGTATAGCCAAACAACGGCTTACGGCTGAATGTCGGGATGATCTGCGACACGATACCGAAGCCGGGGAGAATCATGATGTACACCTCAGGGTGCCCGAAGAACCAGAACACGTGCTGGAACAGTACCGGGTCACCACCACCTGCTGCATTGAAGAAGCTGGTGCCGAAGTGGATGTCCATCAGCATCATCGTGACCGCGCCCGCCAGAACCGGCATGACGGCTATCAGCAGGTACGCCGTGATGAGCCAGGTCCATACGAACAGCGGCATTTTCATCAGGGTCATGCCCGGTGCGCGCAGGTTGAGAATGGTTGCGATGATGTTGATCGACCCCATGATGGACGAGATGCCCATGAGGTGAACTGCAAAAATGAAATAGGTCACGCTGGGCGGCGCGTAGGTGGTCGAGAGCGGCGCGTAGAATGTCCAGCCGAAATTCGGCCCGCCACCTTCCATGAACATGGTGGAGATCAGCATCGCGAAGGCGAACGGCAGCAGCCAGAAGCTCCAGTTGTTCATGCGCGGGAGCGCCATATCGGGCGCACCCACCATCATCGGAATCAGCCAGTTCGCCAGTCCGACAAAGGCCGGCATCACGGCCCCGAACACCATGATCAGGCCGTGCATGGTGGTCATCTGGTTGAAGAATTCCGGCTCAATCAGCTGCAGGCCCGGCTGGAACAGCTCGGCGCGCAACACCATCGCCATCGAACCGCCGTAGAGGAACATGATGAAGCTGAACCACAGGTACATCGAACCGATGTCCTTGTGGTTGGTGGTGAACAACCAGCGCTTGATGCCGGACTGCGGTCCGTGATGGTGATCGCCTGCAGCGTGGTGATCGACGACTGCGCTCATGGTGTGATCCTCTTCTCGAATTCTCTGGCTGGCGGCTTATTCGCCTTCCTTGATCTTGACGATGTCCATCGGCGTGACGACGTCCCCGGTGTCATTCCCCCAGGCGTTCCGCTCGTACGTCACAACGGCTGCGATATCCACTTCGGAAAGTTGCGGGCCGTAGGCGGCCATCATGGTCCCCGGGCGACCATTGATGATCACATCGATGTGACCAGCACGGTCCTTGAGCATCATGTCGGTGCCCCGCAGGGAGGGGAAGGCGCCGGCGATGCCGCCACCATTGGCCTGGTGGCAGGCAGCACAATTCTTGGCATAGACCTGTTCGCCACGCTCCATGAGTTCGGCCATGGTCCAGGTCTTGTTCTTCAATTCGGCTTCCTCGGCCGCCTGTTCCTTGCGGGCCAGCAGCCAGGCGTCGTAGTCCTCCTGGGATTTCACCTCGACCACGATGGGCATGAACCCGTGGTCCTTGCCGCACAGCTCAGCACACTGGCCGCGGTAGGTACCGATTTGCTCGGCTTTCGTCCAGGCTTCGTTGATGAAACCGGGAATCGCATCGCGCTTGACAGCCAGCTCAGGCACCCACCAGGAATGAATGACATCGTTGGCGGTCACCAGAAAACGGACTTTCTTGTCCACCGGGATGACCAGCGGCTCGTCGACCTCCAGCAGGTAATTTTCGTTTTTCTCAATTTCGTTGTAGATCTCTTCCTTCGGCGTCGAAAGATTACTGAAAAAGCTGACGCCTTCGCCGAGATACTCGTACTGCCACTTCCACTGGTAGCCGTTCACCTTGATGTCGATATCCGCATCACCGGTGTCATAGATCCGTACCAGCGCTCCGGTGGAGGGCACGGCCATCGCGATCAGGATCACGAACGGGACCACCGTCCAGATAATCTCCACCGTGGTGCTCTCGTGAAACTGGGAAGCCTTGGCGCCCTGTGATTTGCGGTGCGCGAAAATGGACCAGAACATGACGCTGAACACGACAATCCCGATCACCACGCAGATCCAGAAGATCAGCATGTGCAGGCCGAAAATTTCGCGACTGACAGCAGTCACGCCTTCGGTCATGTTCAATTCCCACGCTGCCCGAGCGAGCGGGGAACCCATCATCAGGAGCGCGGCAGCCAGAACGGACCACCTCGGGTTCAGGAAGCGCATGCGGCTTTCTCCATCGAATCTGTGACATCCTGTCGGGACTGCAGGCGACCCGATGAGTATCCAGCCGCAATTCCTGTCGGCCCGCTGATTCCGCCGGGGCGGATGCGCAGGAGGGCGGCATTATAGCAACCGCTTTTGCGCGCACAAGCGAATGCGGCGGGTTCTTCCTTCAGGAGGGGTCTTTGCGTTTGCGCGGAAAGAATTTCAGCGTCACCGATTCCGCCGGCGCGGGCCGCTCGAGCCTGGTGGCCGGGACGGCACCCGGCTTGTTGCTGGCACGGTCTGAAAAACCGCACGCAACGCATTCCCGGTGCGCGATATCCCCTTCCAGCCAGGCCTTGAGTTTGTCCATGGCGCCGCAGCCGGGACAAACCGCGCCGGCGATAAACCGTTTGACTGGTTCGGACATCAGCAACCTCCGCTCCGTTGCGTCAGGCCGCCTTCAGGCCGCAACTTTCCAGCAGCGCATCGGGCTTGGGGTCCCGGCCACGGAAAAGCCGGAACAACTCCCGCGGGTCTTCCGAGCCACCGCGGGCCAGGATATGGCGGTAAAAATCGGCGCCACAGGCAGCGTCGAACACACCCTCCTCGCGGAACCGCGAGAAAGCATCGGCCGAAAGCACCTCGGCCCACTTGTAGCTGTAATAGCCAGCAGCATAGCCGCCGGAGAAGACATGGGTGAAGCTGTGCGTGTACCGGTTCGAGGCCGGCAATTCCAGGTAGCCGGTAATTTCACGCACCTCGGCCAGCACCTCACGCACCGGACGCAAGCCGCTGGTTCCGGCCGCGTGCAGGCGCAAATCCAGCAGGGAAAACTCCACCTGCCGCAGCATCTGGATGCCACTCTGGAAATTGCGCATGGCGAGCATGCGCTCCAGCATCTCCGCCGGCAGCGGCTCGCCGGTTTCGTAATGGGCAGAAATGGTGGAAAGCGCCTCCGGTTCCCAGCACCAGTTTTCCAGAAACTGGCTGGGCAATTCCACGGCATCCCAGGGCACGCCATTGATGCCCGATACATCGAGATATTCGATTTCGGTCAGCATATGGTGCAGGCCATGCCCAAATTCGTGGAACAGCGTGATGACCTCATCGTGGGTCAGCAGCGCCGGGCGGCCTCCGCTGGGCGGCATGAAGTTGCACACCAGATACGCCACCGGCCGCTGCATAGTACCGTCCGCGCGGCGCCGTCGACTGCGATAGTCATCCATCCAGGCGCCGCCGCGCTTGTGCTCGCGCGCGAACGGATCCAGATAGAACCAGGAAATGGCCTCACCCTCGCGACGCACCTCAAACAGGCGCACATCCGCATGGTAGGTGGCGAACCCGTCGAGTTGCACGACCTCGATGCCAAACAGGCGCCCGACAATCTCAAACAGGCCATGAAGCACCTTTTCCAACGGGAACCAGGGGCGCAGTTCCTCTTCGCGCAACTCGTAGCGTGCCTCGCGCAGGCGCTCGCTGGCAAAACTCATGTCCCAGGCCTGCAGATCTTCCAGCCCGAGTTCACTGGCAGCGAATGCCCGCAACTCGACCATTTCCTGCTCTGCAAAGGGGCGGGAACGCTCCGCCAGTTCCAGCAGGAAGGTTTCCACCTCCTCGCCGGTTTCCGCCATCTTTGTTGCCAGCGAGTAGGCCACGTAATCCTCGAAGCCAAGCAGGCGGGCCAGCTCCTGCCGGTGTTGCCGGATCTCATCCATGATGCCGGAGTTGTCCCATTTTCCGGCATGCGGGCCCTGGTCCGACGCGCGCGTGCTATAGGCGTGGTACAACTCTTGCCGCAATTCGCGGTTTTCCGCGTGGGCCATGACAGCAAAGTAGCTGGGAAAATCCAGCGAGATCCGGTATCCCGTTTCACCGCGCGACTCTGCCTCGGCCCGGAACCGGTCCAGACTGGACGCAGGCACGCCTTTCAGTTCGGTGGCATCGGCAAGCACCCGCGACCAGGCATTGGTGGCGTCCAGCACGTTGTCAGAAAAACGGCTGGTGAGCTCGGTCAGCATGCGCTGCAGGTCCCGAAAGCGGTCCTTCTGATCCTTCGGCAGCGCAACACCGGCAAGACGGAAATCGCGCAATGACTGTTTCAGCACCATGCGCTGGGCAGGATCCAACGCTTCATCGGACGCGTCCACGGCTTGCACCGCCTCGAACAACGACTGGTTCTGACTCAGCTCTGCCGCGTAATCGGAGATCTTCGGCAGGCAGGCGTTGTAGGCCTTCCGCAGCGCTTCATTATTGCGCACGGCGTTCAGATGACTAATCGGCGACCAGGCCTGCGAAAGCCGGTCGTCCAGTTCTTCCAGCGGCAACAACAGGGACGACCAGGTTCGTTCCGCCTGCGCCAGCAGCGTATTCACCTCCGTCCGGTTCTCCGCCAGCAATTGATCGATGGTTGCTTCAATTGCCTCCGGCTGCACTGCATGGAAAGCCGGAAACTCAGGTCGGGTCAGCAATTCTTGGCTCATGGTTCTACCGTCTGCGGGGCGCGGGTGTATTCTGCTATAGATTGATCGGCAACAACATGGACAATCTTCCGGCATGACAGTTCGCAAATATCAGGGGGTAGCGCCCCAGCTGGGCGCACGGGTGTATGTGGACGAAACCGCCCTGGTAATCGGCGATGTGCATTTGGGTGCAGACTGCTCGGTCTGGCCGATGGCGGTTGTGCGCGGGGACATGCACCGCATCCGGGTTGGGGAACGCTGCAGCATCCAGGACAACGCTGTGCTGCATATTACCCATGCCAGTCGCTTCAACCCGGACGGTTTTGCGCTGCAGGTGGGGGACGACGTGACCATCGGCCACCGCGTCATTTTGCACGGCTGCACGCTGGGAAGTCGCATCCTGGTTGGCATGGGCGTGATCGTCATGGACGGAGCCGTCGTCGAGGACGAAGTCATCCTGGGGGCCGGTGCGCTGGTGCCCCCCGGCAAGCGCCTGCAGGGAGGCCACCTGTACACCGGCCAGCCGGCCCGCGCGATGCGTCCGCTCAAGGCGGAGGAACGCGAGTTCTTTCCCTACACGGCCGCCAACTATGTCCGGCTGAAGGACAACTACCGGAAAGAAGCCGGTACCGGCACGGATTAGACCAGCGCCGCGCGCAACTGCCGGATCACCGGCGCGGTGTCCGGCCGTTGACCGCGCCAGATCAGGAAGGACTCAGCAGCCTGTTCCACCAGCATCCCCAGGCCGTCCAGCGCCTGTGCGGCGCCCGCCGCGCGGGCCCAGGCCTGGAAGGCTGTTGGCGCGGCAGCGTAAATCATGTCATAGCAACAGGCATCTGCTGTGAGAATATGATCCGGCAGCGTGGGCAATGCGCCATGCAACCCGGCCGATAGGGCGCTGATCACCACATCGAAGGGGGGCAGTGCAGGCAAATGCTCCAGCCCCCCCGCAGTCACGCCAGCATGGTCCGGCACCAACTGGAGCATCTCTTCAGCCCGGGCAACCGTTCGGTTGGCGACGTGCAGGCGGGCGACCCCGGTCGCTAACAGCGCGCCCAGCACACTGCGCGCCGCACCGCCGGCGCCGAGCAACAGGATGCTGCGATCAGCCAGTGTCACGCCGTGGTTCTCCATCAGATCACGGACCAACCCGCGACCGTCGGTATTGTCACAATGAATCAGTCCGTCCGCCTCGCACCAGAGCGTGTTTGCCGCGGCGGCCGCCGCGGCTGCCGGGCCGGGCACCTGCGCGAGTGCGAACGCCGCCTGCTTGTGCGGCAGGGTGATATTCAGGCCGGCGCCGCCACCCTGAAAAAACGCCCGCACGGTTTCCGCGAACTTGTCCGGGGACACGCGCACCGCTTCGTAGCGCAAAGCGCTCCCGGTCTGCGCTGCAAAGGCGGCATGGATTTGCGGCGACCAGCTATGGGCGACCGGGTCACCGAACACCGCGTAGCGTGCCACACTCATGCCGGCTCCCCTGATTCTTCCGGGAAGCCGTCCGCCAGCCAGTCACGCGGCCGCAAAAAGAAATCCGTCAGGCGGCGCTCATCGCTACCGGCAGCATCCTCACGACAGTATTCCCAGCGCACCCGGGGTGGCAGTGACATCAGAATGGATTCGGTCCGGCCGCCAGTCTGCAAGCCGAACAGGGTGCCGCGGTCATAGACCAGGTTGAACTCCACGTAGCGGCCGCGCCTGTATTCCTGAAAAGCTCGCTGGCCATCCGTACAAGCCATTCCCTTCCGGCGTCGTACGATCGGCAGATAGGCCTCCGGGTAACTCTCGGCAACGCCCTGCAGAAAAGCAAAACAACGGGCAAATCCGCCAGTGTTCAGATCATCAAAAAAGAGCCCGCCGATGCCACGCTGCTCGGACCGGTGCGCAAGCCGGAAGTACCGATCGCACCAGCGCTTGTAGTTCGGATAGACCTTTTCGCCATAGGGCGCGCAGGCAGCGGCCGCGGTGCGATGCCAATGCTGGCAGTCTTCTTCGAACCCGTAATAGGGGGTGAGATCGTAACCACCTCCGAACCACCACACCGGCGCACGCTCCGGATGCGTCGCCAGAAAAAATCGGAAATTGGCGTGGGACGTCGGCACCAACGGGTTTCTCGGGTGAATCACGACGGACACCCCCATGGCCTGAAAGGCCCGTCCGGCCAGTTCGGGGCGCGCAGCCGTGGCAGAATCCGGCAGGCGCGAACCGTGCACATGCGAGAAATTGACACCGGCCTTCTCGAGCACGCTGCCCTGTTCGAGCACACGGGTAATGCCGCCGCCGCCTTCCGCCCGTGACCAGTCATCCTGCAGGAAGGTCTGGTCTGGCTCCTCCCCCTGCAGGGCCGAACAGAGTGACTGCTGGTACGCCAGCAGAAAGGTGCGGACTGCTTGCAGGTCCGGAGCAGATTGCGAATCCTTCTCTTTCATGTCGTTCCCTCAGGCACGCAATACATGCCCGGTCTGCAGATCAATAATACGGCTCGGACCGGCCGCACCGCCCAGCGCACCGGGCCACACCGGCAGTCGCTTTCCCGGGAAGCGCCGCAGCGCAGCCAGGCGCGCTCCCCGCGCTGCAGGGGTCCCGGTCAGGTTGGCAGAAGTGGACACCAGCGCTCCGCCAAAAGACGCGCAAAGTTCGCGCACCGGTTCATGCGCGCTGACCCGGACCGCCAGACTGGGACGACCGCCGGATAATAAGGATGACACCGGCCGACGACATCGCATCACCCAGGTGGTCGGGCCCGGCCAGGTCGTCTGCAGTGCTTTCTCCTGTTCCGGGCACCATCGTGCCACCCAGGGTGCCAGATCGCTCGCGCGCGCCGCCACCAGGATCATGCCCTTGCGCGGTGGCCGGCGTTTCAGTCGAAGCAGCCTGCGCAGTGCAGCAGGGTTGGCCGGGTCACAACTCAAACCCCACACCCCCTCGGTCGGACACAGGACCACACCGCCGCGTCGCAGGGTGTTCAGCACGGCGCCACGACTGCGCAGTTGGCGGAGTGTCCCGGTCACGGCGCGTCCCATGATGTCGGCATCGTGGCAAGCCACAACAGGAAGGCGTCCGTCGGTGACCATATCGCGTGCAGCGTCTCCGTCGGCGGGCCCGCCGCAGCGGGGCGCTTCATCAAAATGGCTACCGGTTCTGCTCGCATCAGGTCGGGTCTTTCCATGCGCGGGAGGCGCGCGAAAGTAGCGCTTCCCATACTCAGGCGCAAGTACGCACATACCCGGCCGGTGTACGACGGACCTGGCCGCTGAGCTCCAGTTCTCCAAGTACGAC
>JBFKXW010000002.1:0-31676 GCA_041637915.1 Pseudomonadales bacterium
GCGATACAGCGGCGATAGGCACGTTGGGAGAGTTCTTCCTTGAGCGGGATGCCGGCCAGCGCATTGACCGGATTGTTCAGGTTCAGTAACAGTTTGCCCCACTGGACTTCCAGCATGTCATTGCGCAGTTCCAGCGGAATGCCGGCGGACTGAAACAGCGGCAGCCAGGGCTCGAGCTCCCGGTGGTGTGCCGCCATGAGCTCGCCGTCGGTGCCGTGATGAAAGTGGCCATTCTCGCCATGCAGTACATTGAAACCGATCATGCCGGCCAGCACGGGAGCGTTCCTGATGTGCTGGCGCAGCGTTTCTGCGTTGCCGATCCCGTTTTGCAGGCTGACCACGGGAGGCTGGCCGCGCAGCACTTCTGCAAGCGTGCGGCCGGCTTCTGCAGAGCCAGCGGATTTCACGGCAACGAGGACGAGTTGTGCATCGGCGGCCTCCGCGGGATCGGTGCTGTAGCGCACGGTGCCAGCCGGCACACGGATCTCTGCGCCGCGATAGTCGGTCAGGTGCAATCCGTGTGCATCGATCTCGCGGGCGAACCGTTCCCGCCCGATCAACGTAACCCGGGCGCCTGCGGCTGCGAGCCGGCCGCCTACGTAACAGCCGATACTGCCTGCGCCAAAAACACAGACCCGGCTGCCCGGTGGTGAGTGTGCCTGCACCGCGTTCAGTGGGTAGCCATCCTCGACATGCTGACGGCCAGACTTTCCAGCACGAGCCGGACGAAGCTGCGGACGTCCTCTTCCTCAATCCGGGCGCCATAGACGAACAACTCCGGAGTGCCACGCAGAAAATCCGGTAACTCATCCTGCGGTGGGTTTTTCCAGCTGCGTTCATTGACGACGCTGATCCTGGCGCTCGCGACCGGCTCGCGCTCACCGGGATGATGGGCGGAGAGAATGCCGGTGAGGTTCATGTCGAGAATGTCCGGAGACGCGAATGCGAGTCCCTGATCGTTGACGTCGTACAGCATGCACTTGGCGAGCTGCTCTGTGCCCTTCCCGGAGAACAGTGTCAGCGAAAGGGCGCGTGGATTCCCGTTTTCGTCCACGTGATAAAACGCTGCTGGCGCGCGGATGCGTCGGCTGCTTCTTCGCACTTCCTGGCGCGTCTCCTCCACTTCCGGCAGTGGCGGGGTTCTGGGGCGACGGCGGTCATTCACCAACTTCATGCGACGTGCCTATTCGGGTGTGGGTGCTCGCCTCGTGTCGTTCAGGCGCGTACCAGGGAAATTTCCTCAACGATCGGGCCGCCTTCCAGTTCTTCCAGGCGTTCCCGGTACAGTCGGGCGGTTTCGGAGTCAGCACCGAATCGCAGGCTGACTTCTGCCAGCCGATTGGTCAAAAACGCCCGGAGTTCCTCCTGTTGGAACTCTTCGTACTGATCTTCCGCGCGGTCCATGGGCTTCTCCTTGATCAGGTAACCACCCTCCTTGCGTCCTTGGGAGGGTATGAATCTACAATTAACTTAAAATATCGTCTATAAACCTTTATAAAATATATGCTTTGATTCTCTTTGTGCAAATTTTCTGCGGTATCTGATTCTCGCAGCGGGCGTTCGGGGCCGTGACGATCGATACATCGTAGCACTTCGAGTGGGCTCGTTTGAGCCGGCAGGTTATTCTGCGGACAGTATTGCAAGCGCCTCCTTGCGGAGTTTCCGCGGCGGCACCATGGAGGGCCACTGGTGGGATTATGCCGAGAAAACTCGTGAAGGGCCTGCAGAGTCGCGCCGGTAGATTGGCCGGGAAATTGCCGGAGTCACTGCGAAAACGGGGGGGTGCTGGTGATGGGACGAGCCCGGTGTCACCGGTGGAGCCTGCGCTTGCCGAAACGGCGCCTCCTGCCCTGGCCACCGATCCCGCACCCGTCGCGCCGGCAGCCGACCTGCCGGAAGTGGCGGAAGTCGAGGAGGAGCCCCGCCGGACCAGCAGCAGAATCCGTGTCCCGCACAGCTTTTGCTTTGTCGACGAGAATGGCCGGCCCATCGCGCTGGAACTCACATTGATCATTGCCGGTCCCACGCCGATGCTGGGAGAGTGCTACCTGTTTGATATCAACGAGGGTGGCGTCGGTTTCATCACCACGGAAATTCTCAACGACGGCGAGCAGGTCACGATTTGCGTGACCCGGCCGGACACGCCGGAGCCCCTGGTTGCGGTTGAGGTGGAAGTGCTCAATCAGCGCGATTACGCCGGCGACAAAAGCCATCTGCCGGAACGCTTCCTGCACCAGCCAAGCTGGATTTATGGCGTGCGGATGGACGAGGACAGTCTGGGTACACTGATGTGCGCAACGCTGGAAAGCCTGGAACTGGAGGGCGAGTCCATGGAGACAGACAAGACGCCTGATGCAACAGATCCCGCCAGTTTGCGCAGCCCGCCTGCCTCGTAAACGGGTTCAGACCGGGAACAATCACCCCTGATCGCCCGCGAGCGCGGGACGGGTTTTGCCCTTTGGTGGTGTGGTGGTGTCGCCATTCTCTGCGGCAGTGTTGTTCGTTTTCTTTTCTGGAGTTTCTTTTGCGGGACCGGTGGACGCGCGCGTTGCTGCCGCTCTGTCGGGGTTCGCAGCAGAGGGCAGGGCTGGTTTCGCGGCCACTTGAGCAGGCGCTTTCGCCTGGGCGGGCGCGTTCGCGGGTGGAGCGTTTTGTTCAGCCTTCTCGCTTTTCTTCTCTTTGGGTACCGAAATGGTGGGCAGCAGGCCACCCAGTTGCTGGCGTGCAGACGCTTTCGGCGCGGCTGCGGGCATCGGCGGAGGGTCTGGTTCTGGCGGCAGGAAGTCTGCCGATGCTGCCTGCAGGGGCGGTTGGCGCAGCGGGGACGTAACCGGTGGCTGGGCGCGTGCCTGCCCGGCGGGCGGCGCGATGCGGCTGATCGCGGACAACAGTTCGGTCAGTCCATCCCTTTCCAGAATATGACCGAGCAGCAGTCTTCTGCGCAGCCAGTCATTGCGGATGACCGTGTTCTCTGGCAGTGCCGCCCAGGCATTGTGCAGTTCGTTGTCAAAAGGGTCGCCATCGGCGCCGACGCGCAGTCGCAGGTCGAATCGGACCAGGCGAACATCGCGTTCCTTTTCCATTGATTACAACGTCTCTTCGGCCGGTGATTCGACGAACGTCATGTACTTCAACATGCCCCGGGCATTGGAGAACTGCGGCCTCTCCGGAATCACCACACGCGGGTGGTAGTGGCGGATCACGTCGCGGAGCAGGTTGGCACCGCCACCCACCAGCAGCACCATGTCGAGGTCGCCGCCACGGCCGATCTTTTCCTGCATGAACAGGTTGATCTGCTGGCCGACTTCCTTCGCCGCGTGCGCCACCAGATCACTCACATCACGCTCTTTACCCCACAGCGACAGCCGGTTGTTGCCGATGGCCTGCTCGATCTGGGCATCGCTGATACGATCAATCTTCAGCTTCTGCATCAGCTCACGCTTCACCTGCTGCATGATGTCGAGCACGCCAATCTCCTTGGTGCCGGAGAGGCGGATATCCAGCCGGTCGGGCTCGCTGTCATCCTCGCCCGGACGGATCACGTTGATGTCGGTGGTGTGCCCGCCGATATCAACGATGGCTGCGCCGTGCTTGATCTTGGTGGTGACCTCGCCCGTGCTGTCGTCAATGACATGGTCGATCCAGGCGGCCGTGGCTTCCGGGTAGACCGAGTTGCCCATGATGATCGGCATGGACTGGCCATTCTGTGCCGTCACCGGTCGCTTCACCGCGTCCATCACGTCACGGATCAGACCGGCGTTGATGCCATCGGAAGAGTAGAAATCGTGAAACGGCAGGCCGGTGGCGATACGCACTTTCTTGCCGCCAAAGCCGGCCTTGGTGAGTACGTGATTGACCAGTACGGTATTCAGATTGGAGGTGGCATAGCCGGCAAACTGCGTGTTCTGTGGCTCGGAGATATGGGCGCCCACCGACCAGCGTTCATCGCCGATTTCGTAGACGGAACTGCTCTTGCCACCACCCAGCTCGGTGACCTGGTAGCCCTGCCCGGCGCGCGACGGCAGCATGAATTCGGCGATACGGCGGCCTTTGCCGTCGTCATACCAGAATGCGATTTTCTGCGCGGCATAGCCGTTGTCGACGCCGATATAGAAAAGATTATCGGTTTCAGTCTGGGTACTGGTGCCACCGTCCGCCATGACGATCTCCCGGGGGTTCAGCAGTTGCGATGCGTCTCGGTCCTGAGACAGGCGTTCGAATCGATAGGGTGTCCATATTTTACACACTGCATTCCCGGCCGGCGACCGGGGATTCAGCAGTGATTGTAGCCCCTGGACGTCAGAGAGGCGTCCGCATCGGTCAGAGAGCGGCAGCCAGTGGCTGCTGTTGGCGAATTCGTACCTGCGGACGCATCCGCGGCGCAGCAGGTGTCGGGGCATGGATCACAAGACAGTGGCGCGTTTGAAGGGGAATGACCTTCTCCCGACGGCCCTGCAGGTGCGAACGCACGGCCACGCTGAATGCCTCTGCAGAGACCTCCCCCGGAACTTCCAGCAGCAGCATGCCGTAATCGGTCAGGCGCTCCAGGAAAAAGGAGAGTGAGGGCTGCAGGTCGGCCGGGTCGGCATCCAGCAGGTGCACGAAACAGAAGCGCTGATTGCCGGACAGTTCTCGCCCAGCTTCCTTCAGGCCTCCACGCAAGTGGCGGATGCCGGATTGCTTGGGATTGCGCTCGGGCAAGCCGGGCAGGGTGGAGGACAAGGTCGGTGTGGCCATCGTGGGGCGGGTCGATGCATGGTCCTCTACCTGGAAGATCTGTCGGCCGTCGCCGACCGCGGCTGCCAGCAAACGCAGCAGCGCGGGTTGTGTGGGGCCAACCTGGGCAATTGCACCCGGCATGCAGCGGGTCAGTTCCGCCAGCCGGAAGATGGCATAGGCATGATCGCGATCGACAGTCAGGTACTTTTTCTGTGTCAGGTAAAGCCAGGAAAATATCATGCTGCGGGGTGCCAGATCGGTTGCGACGGCGCGCATGGTAGCAGGTTCGCAAAAAAGTGCATCTCGAAATATTCAGCTTCTGTTCAGGCTGCGGTGCTAAGGCCGGGGGCTGCTGGTAGACTTCCCGCATGCTCCGTATCTCCCGCAAATTGTTCCATGCGTCGACGTGTCGCGGACTGTGCGTCCTGCTGTGCGCCTTTGCGTCGGGTTCCCCGGCCGCTGATGTGCCTGAGGCGCCGTTCGGGCTGCGCTGGGGGACGCAGCCGGAAGTGCTGCGAAAACAGGTGCCGGAACTGGAGCGGGATCAGCGCCGTGGGGATCTGCGCAGCTACATGGCGCTCACCCTGCCGGAGAACCTGGCCGGCGCTGCGCGCTATCACCTGCTGTTTGATCGCCAGGAAGGGCTGGTCAAAGTGCAGTACCTGAGCGAACTGATCACCGGGGATGACACCGGCATGAAAGGTCGTGATCACTACCGCGCGCTGAAACTGGCGCTGGGTGAAAAGTACGGCATGCCGGAAGTGGAAGAGATGTACGGTCTGGTCGACGCCGAGCAGCGACCCACTTTCTATGCCTGTCTGAAAATGCCGACCTGTGGCTGGTGGCATTCGACCTATCGCCATGACGGGATGAAGATTCGGCTGCGGCTGCATGGTGCCGCCGATGATGCCGGGTTCGTCTCTCTGGAGTATGAGTCGCCGCGCTTTGGCACCGCGCTGGGGCGTTACGAACGGGCCCGCGAGGAGGCACACGAAGCCGCGCTCTGACCCAGGGTAGGCGGGCTCGCGCGGTGCTTCAGGAGCAGGTGGCGACGAGGCGTTGGAACAGGCGCCGGTGCGCTGGCATGTAGGGCAGGTATTCCGGATGCCACTGCACGCCGACTGTAAATCGTCGTGTGAGGTGCTCGACAGCCTGCACGATGTGATCCCCATCCAGTGCCACCGCCCGCATGCCTTCGCCGGTCCTGCGAATGGCCTGGTGGTGCAGGCTGTTGATGCGTACACGCTCCTTTTGCAGCGTCTGGCTGAGTAGCGAGTTCGCCTTCAGCCGGGCGATCTTGAGTGGCAATACGGTGTCGCGGTTGTTGCGGGGCAGGCGCATATGGCGCACGTCCTTGTGCAGGGTGCCGCCGAGCGCCACGTTCAGCAGTTGCGCGCCTCGGCAGATGCCCAGCATCGGCATGTCTTCGCGCTGGAGCGCCTCGCCAATGATTTCCTGCTCGAACCGATCCCGCTCCGCATCGTACACATCCGGTTCGTCATCGGGCTCGTCATACAGAACCGGATCGATGTCATCACCACCGCCGATGATGATGCCATCCAACTCCGCCGGGACGTGGTGAATGCCGGGCCGCAGTCGCACGGCGCTGCCACCGGCGCTGGCGACCGCCCAGGCGGTGAAGAACCAGGCAGCGTTGCCGCGCCGGGAGGGTCCGGTTACGCCGATCCGGGGTCGCCGAGCCATTGTTCCGAGCGTTCCGCCCAGTCTCCGAACAGTCCGGACACCGGGTTGGAAAGGTAACGCACACAGGCTTCACACATCTCTTCCAGTCGTTCCGGATCGTTGATGAGTTCCTCCACCACGATCCAGTCGTTCCAGGCATCGCTGATGCTCCAGTCCTTCTCGTCGATCTGGCAGTTGGGCAAACGGTAGTGCAGAGTGGGCCGCTTCTTGGTCAGCACGTCATCGATCTTTGCTTTTACCCGCTCCTCATCGATGAAACTAAAAAGGGGGTGCATGTCCATCGGCCGGTTGCGGCTTGGATTGGCCTCCAGATAGTCATCGATCAGCTGGGGCAATTTCGGCTGATAGTCCTTGCGCAGAACCTTGCGCAGATACTCCCGCGAAAACGGCTTGATGTGCGGGGTGATCTGCCGGGTCAGATCCGTTTCGTCGCGCTCCTTGAGCCACGCGTAACAGACCAGGAATCCTTTCAGATAACGCAGGACTGTTTCGTCATCCAGAGAAGGCAGCTCCGGGTTCATGTGCAGGCCGAACCCGTAGAGCAGTGACGAGCGCGTACCGAGCGCGCCGGCCTTGCGCAACCGGGCGCACAGGTCATTGAGCCAGTCGAGCTCGTCCATCGGCAACGGCGGTGTGACCACCTCGAAGGGCACGAACATGCGCGCCACCGCAGAAACCAGGTCTTCGGACAGGTCCTTGAGGTCTTCCAGGCTGTCCGGCAGGTCGATGTCGGTTTCTTCCCGGCCCAGCGCGAGCAGGAAGTTGTAGTCCAGTTCCACGCGGAAATCACCGTAGCGGGTATCCCGCAGGAGATGTTCATAGGCGCTGATTAGACGCAGGTTTCCGTCCATCACATCCTGCAGGGTGCTGGTAATTTTCTCGATCCGCAGGCCGGCGAATTCGAGCTCAATACCGACACGGCGCACGCTGCCATCCTGTTTGTGCAGCTGCGGTGGCAACCGGTAGGTTTTATCCATGACTGTCTGAGCCTCTTGGAACGGGTGGCGGATTCTATCGCGAATCTCTGAACAAAGAATGAACCAGTGGGCTGGGTTTGTCCTGCCGGGTGATGCCGATCAGCTGCATTCGATGCCGGCCAGGCCCTCTTGCAGGGACACCCTGCCCTCGTAGCCCAGCGTCTCGCGGGCCTTTTGGTCGGACACGGTGACCTCCTGGCCCATGAGATTGACGGCCACGCGGGTGACCGGTGGGGTGCCACGCAGGTGCATATTTTCCCAGGCCCACTCGGAAGCCTCTGCGGCGCGGCGGGCGACCCAGCCGGGGATGGAACGGTCCGGCACGCTAACGCCCTGCGTGGCGAGCATCCCGGCGATGAAGTCGCGCTGTATGAGGGGTTCTCCATCGGTCAGGAAATAGACTTCCCCCCCGGGACCTTTCTCGGCCGCCAGCAGAGCGCCCTCCACCAGATTGGAGACATGGCAGGTGGAAGTCAGCGCGCCCCCGCCATCGATCCAGGCAAAGCGGCCGCTGCGTACCGCGCCCAACAATTGCCGGAGGACCGAGGTGTCATCCAGCCCCCAAATCAGTCGCGGACGCACGACCACGGTCTGCAGTTCGCTGCTGTTGGCGGCCAGCACCAGATCCTCTGCACGGGACTTGCTGGCCGGGTAGCGGGGCAGTGGCTGGACAGGTTTCGGCGTCTGCTCGGTCAGGTTGCGCAGGGGCAGGTGCCAGTCCGCGTAGACTGCCTCGGTGCTGACATGCACCAGTCGTGGCAGCCGCGCCATGCGCGCCGCCTCCAGTACGTGCGCGGTGCCGAGCACGTTGGCATGGTGGAAGGCCTCCAGCGCACCCCATTCATCGACGAGCGCTGCAGCATGAAAGGCCGCGTCGCAACCCTGCATGGCCAGTTGCATGGAATCGATGTCGTCGAGGTCGCCCAACGTCGGCGAGGCGCCCAGCGCCTCCACCTTGCCTGCGGTGCGATTGCAGCGCACGAGAGCGCGCACCTCGCAGCCCTGCTTGGTCAGCGTGCGAATCAGGTTGCGGCCCACAAAACCGGAGCCGCCCGTCACAAATGCACGATTGATTGCCATTCCGGCTTACCCTCCGGTGGTTCGCCCAGGATCAACTATTCTTAGACGCACAGCGAGCCTACACCCTGTCTGAAAAGGTGCCAAACCGTTGTACTGGAACAGATTGCCCGCATTCCTGCGGTTCGGGTCCTGCCTGCTGGTCGTGGCCCTGATGTCGGGTTGTATTTCCAAGCAACAGCCCCCTCCCTCTGGCTTCCTGCACAGCTATGAAGGTTTTGTGGCGGCGCCCTTTGCGGAAGGTGTGTACGTCAAGGGGCACCCGAAACTGGGTCTGGGCGATTACAAGAAGTTCCTGATTGATCCGGTGATGATTGCCTATCACGTCGGTGCCTACGATGAGGAAATCCCGGAAGACCGGATTGACCAGATCGCCACTGAATTCCGGAACCAGGCGATTCAGGCCATCGCCGACAAATACGAAATCGTGAACAAGGCCGGCCCCGATGTCCTGCGCATCCGTTCTGCATTGACGGACCTGGTGCCGAGCAAGCCGTTACTCAACGCCTACTGGCTCACCAAACTCACCGGTCTGGGGCTGGGCGGTGCCGCCATGGAGGCAGAGTTTATCGACTCGGTGAGTGGCGAAGTGGTGGTGGCCGTGATTGCTGCCAGCAAAGGCAACCCGTTTGACTGGCTGGGTGGTATGGTGCAGTGGAAATACACGCAGGATGTACTGAACAGTTGGGCGCGCCTGCTGCGTTCCCGGCTGGATTACCACCATGGTCAGGAAGACTGGGAAAAGGTCCTCTGTGGCAGTGAACTGAAAATCCACTACTCGCGAAACTGCGGCTACTAGGAGGCCTCAGCGGCGCTCTGCCTCATCCCACTCCGCGTAGGGTCGTTGGCTCAGGCTGGCATTGAAGTAACGCCGCTCTGTGCTGACCTCCCGGCCGACCCAGTCTGGCATTTCCACGGCTTCCTCGGCGTGCTGGAGTTCGACCTCCGCAATGATGAGGCCAGCATTACAACCGGCGAACTCGTCAATTTCCCAGGTGTGCCTGCCATGTGTGACCCGGTAGCGTGTTTTTTCGATCAACGGGCCCTGGGCGAACTGTGCCAGTAACTGGCGCGCATCATCGGCGGGAATCTCGTATTCGAACTCAGCCCGTTCGATCCCCTGGCCGCCGCCCTTGACGGAGAGCATGGCCCGCGCGCCGGCAAGCCGTACCCGCACGGAATGGGAATTTTCATTGCACAGGTAGCCCTGCAGGTATCGAGTACCTTGCGCATTGCTGCGCCAATCGTCGTTGTTGACGAGAAACTTCCGCTCGATTTCCGTGGCCATGGTGATGCGTCCTGCAACTGGATTTTATCTCGGATGTCACATTACTGTAGAGACAGGTTTCTGCAAAACCACACGCGTGAACCGGATGATTGAGCGCCCTGAAAATCGCTGCCCGCGGCCGCTACCCGGGCGAATACCGGTCGGCTGGATGCTGGACCGGCTGGCTGATTTTGAGCGGGAGACCATCCTCAAGGTTGAACTGGAAGAAGCGCAGGGTGGCAGCGACCGGGCGCTTTACTGTATCCACTGTGGCTGCCGCGTGACCAGCACGGCAGCGCGCTGTGAACGGCAGGGCGCGCACGTCCATGTTTTTTCCAACCCTATGGGTGTGCGTTTCATGATTGCCTGTTTCCGCATGGCCGAGGTGGTTGCGCAGGGAGAGCCCTCGCTGGAGCACACCTGGTTTGCAGGTCATGCGTGGCAGGTGGCCCATTGCCCTGCCTGTCATGTGCACCTGGGCTGGCAATTCACCGGGCCGGAACAGGCTGTGTTCTACGGACTGATCAGCGATCGGCTGCAGGAGGATGCAGACTCGCGCGCGCAGTAGGCTACTTGCGCTTCAGCCGTCGGTGGCCGCTTTTTTCTTCCGTCGGGGCCAGCACGCGCTCGCTCCAGGACGGGCCATCGGGCTCGGCGGCTGCGGATGGTCCCGTAGCGGCAGGCTGCGGCGTTTGCGACGCCTCCAGTGCGCGCAGGCAGATGCGCTGTGCGTCGGAGGTCAGTTGCCTCCGTGATGCCCCGGACAGTGTCGGTTGCGACTGCGAAATCTGCTCAGCGAATCGGCTGGCTTCCCGTTGACAGAGATCACCGGCCGCGTGTACCGCGACGGAGCAGAAAAAAAGTGGCGCGACTGCGCCGATCAAGCGGTAGTAGGTCATGCGGACGCGAGCTCTCCTGAGGGCGGGTAAATCTGCTGGAAAAACGCCAGGGCCGCTTCCAGCACTGCATCGGGATCCTCGACCTGCGGGTAATGACCGATGGTGGGCAGATCCACAACATCCGGCTCGGGCACCATCTGCCGGTAGTAATCGGTCAGATGGCGACCGGAGACCGGATCGAGGTTGCCGTTGACCAGTCGGATCGGCACGCGGGTTTTCTGCAGGGGCTCAACCCAGCGCGTGCGGTTGACGCGGCGTTCATTGATGTAGCGAATCAGGCGATGGGAGATCAGCTTGCCGTGATCACTCGAAACCAGTTCCCAGAAGAGGTCGAGTTCCGCCGGTGTTGGTTTCGTGTCGGGACCGAAAACCGCAGAGAAACCGCGCCCGAATCCGCCCCGCCCCATCAGGCGTGAGAGGAGCGGGCCGATCCATGAATTGAGCAGCTTCTGCACCAGCCGCGCGCGATGCATTTCCGGGAACAAGCCGCCGTTGAGGAAGCAGATGCCGTGCAGCAGCCGCGGAATATCGCCCATCGACAGGCGGGCCTCGTAGCGTGCAAGCATCTCCTGTACGACGGAAACACCATAGTCGTGACAGAGGATTGCGAAGTCGCCTATGCCCAGGTGATCCAGCAATGCCTCATGCAGGTCGGCCTGCTCGATCATCGTGTAATTGTGCTGGAGCGGCTTGTCACTCCAGCCAAAACCGAGCATGTCCGGGGCGATCAGGCGATAGTGGGTAGCGAGTTCCTCCCAGACATGAATCCAGTCCCAGCTCGCGGTCGGAAAGCCATGTACCAGCAGCAGGGGGCGGCCATTGCCCGCCTGGCGATAGAAAATACGATGGCCACGAAAATCAAAATACTCGCCTGCGTCGCGCCATGCATCGAATGCCTTGCGTGCGTCTTCTTCAGAGGGAAACTTCATCCTGATGCCTGTCCCGGGATGTCCAGCTCCAGGCCCTCATGCGCAAGCAGAAAGACCGGATCGTTCTCGCGCCGCTGCTGCCCGATCCAACGCCCGATTTCATCCAGCTGTTCATCGGTTCGCGTTGGTTCATGATGTGTCAGAAGCAGCATCTTGACCTGTGCCTGCCGGGCGAGCTCCACGCCGCTTTGGTAGGTGCCGTGCCCCCAGCCAACCTTATCGCGATACTCCTCATCTGTGTACTGTGAATCGATGATCAGCAGGTCGCTGCCGGCGACGAAATCCTGCACGCGCTCCAGCTGCACGTCGATGATGTCCTGGTAGTCCTCGTGCTCCTCATCATCCGGTCCGTAGATGTTCACCGGTGGTTCGTAGTCGCCGGTAAATACGAACGTGCCGCCATCCGCCTCAACCCGGTAGCCGTAATTCAGGACCGGGTGGTTGAGAACCAGCGTGGTGATGCGGGCGCTGCCGTATTCAACAGCCTCTCCCTCACGCAGCGTGGTGTACTGGATGTCTGCTTTCAGTTCATTTTCCCGCACCGGAAAATAGCAGTACTGCATCTGCTGCGAGAGGATGTCTTGCAGACTCTTTCGATATACCGGGTCAAAGCCGCCGAAAAAATGAATCTGGTTGCCGGGCACGAACAACGGCACGAAGAAAGGCAGGCCCTGAATATGGTCCCAGTGGGTATGACTGATGAAAACGGCGCAGTGCACCGGCAGGGATGCCATCAGGTCCAGGCCGGTCTGGCGAATGCCGGTGCCGGCATCAAAGATCAGCTTGTCGCCGGCATCGGTGGTGACCTCTATGCAGGTCGTGTTGCCGCCGTAGCGGACCGTGCTGGTGCCGGGAACCGGCGTCGAGCCGCGACAGCCGCGCATGCGGATCCTCATCGCTCAGCCTCCTCTCCCGACTTGCACAAAGGAGCGCGCGTTCTCCAGCTCGCTTTCCAGATTGGGTAGCGAGGTAATGACCTCCTCCAGCGGGATGCCGAGCCACTCGCATGCGCTCGGCGGCAGTTCCTCGACGATCGACACACAGTGTACTTCTCCGGCGTGTATCTTGGCTGCCTGATTGGCGACGAACACCGCCAGCGTCAGCGGGTCCGGGTTCGCGAGTTCCTCCAGACCATGGTGATGCCGGATGCACTGCACCAGTTCCGGCGCAAGCTGCCAACGTTCTGCGAGCAGTGCCCCGACCACTGCATGGGTGGTCCCGAATACCTCATCTTCAACTTGTTCCACCGTGCAGTGCCGTTCTGCCGCTGTGGTCAGCACTTCGCTGTACTGTTTGCCCCGGAACTGCGCGAATACCACCTCGCCGATGTCATGCAGTAGTCCGGCGAGAAAGAACGACGTGATCTCCGTACGCGGGAAGCCGCGATCCTGTGCCAGCATTTTTGCAATGGAGGCCGTGAGCAGTGAATGGAGCCAGTAATCGTCCATGTTGAAATTGGCATTGTTGGTGCGTGGTAAAGCCCCCATGGCTGCAATGCTGACCGCCAGGTTCTTGATGGTATTGAAGCCGATGTACACCACACCCTGTTTCACGGAAGTCACTTTCTTGGACAGGCCGAAGTAGGCGGAATTCACCAGCTTCAACACCTTTATCGTCAGGATGGGATCGTGCTCGACCAGTCGGACCAGATCTTTCGGGGCGGCGTTGATGTCCCCCGTCAGTTCCATAATGCGAACCACGTTCTGGGAGAATGTGGGCATGCCGTCGACAAGCTTGACGAGTTCTTCGTTAGTGGCCTGCATGGGACTGTGCTGCAACGCGCCGTTCGAAGCGGTTTCGGCCAGTGTAGAGACCGGCGTGGTGATTTGCACCCGCAGCCGGCCGGTCTGTGCCTCCGATCAGGCGGGCCTCCGGGCTGATTGCGAGGTCGTTTTCACAGGAGCGGGCGGGTTCCTATAATGAGAGGATGCGGGACTCCATGGCAGAACAATGACGGCAACCCTATTTGAAGTGGCATTCTCCGGTGAGGTGCTGCCCGGATTTGACGAGGTGGAAACGCGTCGCCAGGTGGGCGCGCTCTTCAAGGCCAACGAACAGCAGGTCGCGCGCCTGTTTTCCGGCAAGCGCGTGGTCATCAAGAACAAGTTGGAGGAGGTCCAGGCGCGCAAGTACTATCAGGCGATGCAGAAGGTCGGCGCGCTCGCACGCGTGCACGACATGTCCACGGGCGAGGAGTTGCCGATGGGCGCCGGCGCTGCACCAAAACCTGCCGCGCCCAAGCTGACGCCGCCCACCAAGCCTGCGGCCCCGAAGCTCAACTTCCCCAAGCCCGGTGCGTTCAAGCCGGTGGCACCGGCTCCCGCCGCCACTGCCCCAACGGAAGCACGACCCACCCAGGCATCGGCGCCGGTGCCGGCTGCTGAGACAGCGGCCGGCAGTGGTCTCAGCCTGGCCGAGCGGGCGGGCAACCTGCTCGCAGAGGACGAGTACTCGCGTAGTGAAGAGCTGGAAATCGATCTCAGTGCGCTGAGTGTGGCGGAGAACGAAGGCAATCTCATCGATGATTCGGAACGGGAGAAAAAGGAGGTGATCAATCCGGACACCTCCGGCCTGTCGATTGCGGAAGCGGAGGGGAATCTCCTCGATGAAACGGAGGTGACTCATCAGGAGCCGGTACAGGTGGATACCACCGGGCTGGACATTGTCGACAGCGACGGCAACCTCATCGATGATTCTGAACGCGCCCCGGATCAGGAGCCGGTGAATCCGGACACCTCCGGCCTGTCGGTAGCGGGTGCTGCCGGCAATCTGATTGATGAAACCGAGCGGCCCGCGCAGGAAGTCGTAGAGGTGGATATCAGTGGTCTTAGCATGGCTGAGCCCAAGTAGGCTCTTCAGTTGAGCAGCGAGACACTCTTGATCTGCGCATAGACTGCCTGGCCGGGCTGCAGCCTGAGATGCGCCTGCGCGCGTCGGGTGATGCAGGCGTGCACGGTCTGGCTGCCCAGCGCCAGTTCCACCATCACCAGCGCATCGTCCCGGCTGCGAATGGCGCGGATGCTGGCGGGCACAATATTCTGAATGCTGCTGTCGGTTGCCGCTGTGCGTGCCAGGCTGACATCCCGGGCATGGATGTAGAGCCGGGCCGGGCTGCCCGCAGCCCCGGGGGTGGCCGCGATCCAGAGCGTGCCGCTGCCCTCAATCTGCAGTGCGCTGAGGCCGTCTTCCGGGGCGGCACCAGTGTAGACACACTGCAACAGCGCGCCGGCGCGTGTGCCCGCCTGAAAAGCAACATCCGGATCACTGAGCACTTCCGCGGTAGGGCCCAGTCGGCGGATCAGGCCATTTTCAAGCAGGATGGTTTCTTCAGCGCACTGGGCGAGGTCTTCCGGTGCGTGGCTGGTGAGCAGGCATATTGCGCGGGTTTCGCGGAGATGGTTCCGAAGGCATTCGAGCAACTGGCTCCGTGCGGCAACGTCCAGCATATTGAAGGGCTCATCAAGCAGCAGCAACGGCGCGTCGCGCAGCAGGGCGCGCGCCAGCCGCACACGTTGCGCCTGGCCACCGGACAGTCCGGCAACGGGACGGTGCAGCCAGTCCAGAACACCCAGCGCAGCGAGCAGGGCATCCTGCCGGGTCGCTCCCTGATACCCTGCCAGTGCCAGATTGCCGCGAACATCAAGATGCGGAAACAGGTCATTTTCCTGCGCGACGTAGCCAATCGCGCGCTGCTGCGGAGGTCGCCAGGCGCCCTGCTGGTTATACCAATCCGTGTTGTTCACGGTGAGGCATCCTGCATCCGGGCGCTCCAGGCCGGCCAGACAGCGCAGCAATGTCGTTTTTCCGGCTCCCGATGGGCCATTCAGTCCGGTGATGCGGCCGGGCGCCAGCTGGAATTGTGCCTGCAGCCGAAAGCCTGCACGGGACAGAGAGAACGCTGCCGTCAGCCCCGCCATCCGGGCCTCCCGGCCGGTCGGTTGAGCTGCGATACGGTCAGCAACAGCGCGGCAATCGCTATCAGGGTCAGGGAGAGCCGGTGCGCAGCCTCGTAATCGAACTGCTCCACGTGCTCGAACACCGCAATAGCCGCGACCCGTGTCTCGCCGGGCAGGTTGCCGCCGATCATCAGGATCACGCCAAATTCACCCAGCGTGTGCGCGAAGCCCAGACAGGCGCCGGCGAGGATGCCGCTGCGCGCCATGGGAACCGAGATGCGCAGGAAACGGGCCCAGGGTCCAAGACCAAGCAGAAGAGCCGCTTCCCGATACCGGGCGGGCTGTTGTGCGAAGGACGCCTGCGCGGGCTGCACCACAAACGGCAGGGAATAGATCACGGAGGCGACCACCAGCCCGGTGAACGAGAATGCCAGGCTTTCGCCGGTCAGCGCCTGCCACCAGCTGCCGGGCGGGTGGCGGGGAGAAAAGAGCTGCAGCAGGTAGAACCCCAGCACGGTCGGTGGCAGCACCAGGGGGCTGGCCACCAGTACCTGGAGCGCGGTGCTGCCGCGGTAGCGAGCGTGCGCCAGGTGATGCGCCAGGGGCACGCCGAGCAACAGCAACAGCGCAGTGCTGCATGCGCCCAGTTTCAGTGAAAGGGCGAGCGCTTCCCAATCCGGAGCCGACAGCCAGCCGTTCACTCCGGCCCGGCGGTTTCCGGTAGGGGCAGGTAACCCAGTTCCAGCAGTTGGGCCTGAAACGCGGCGCTGCGCAGGGTCTGCAGCACCGCCGCGCCACCCGCAGCATTGTTGCCGCCGTTCAGGACCACACCGACATGGAGGATCGCTGGATAGTCACGCGCCGGTATCACCGAAAACGATTTGTGCTTCAGGCGCTGTGACAGTGGATAAGCGCTGAATGCCAGTTCCACGGCAGCCGCTTCGGCCAGCTGCACCGCGTGCGCCACATTATTTGCCGTGACCAAACGCGGCCGTACCTCGTCCCAGAACCGCATGCGCCGCAGCCAGTCCTGCGCCGCCTGTCCATAGGGGGCTGAGATCGGGTTGGGGATCGCAATGCGCTGCCGGGGAATCAGTACCGCAGTCATCATGGGCGGTTCGCGCGGCGGGCCGCCGACCAGGATCAACTGTCCGCGGGCGTAGGGATGCAGTGCCTCCGACGCCGCCACCTTGTCGCGTACCAGTCGCAGCGGGTGGCGCCCGTCGGCGGCCAGAAACAGGTCAAACGGTGCGCCACCGGCAATCTGCTGGTACAGCGTGCCGGTGGCTGCGCTGGAGATCTCCAGTGACTGCCCGGTGGCCGTCCGCAGGCGATTGCCCAGTGCCTGCAGGGTCGGCTGGAAGCTGCTGGTGACGGCAACCCGGACTGGTTCTGCAGCCTGGGCGGTTGCGCCGAGGGGCTGCAGGCTGACCAGCAGGGCGAAGAGGGCGAACTGTTTCATGAAAAGCGATCCTGGATTTCCTTGCCGCGCGGTGCGCGGGCCAGTCCCCACACGGAGACGCGGCCGGCACCCGCCTCCAATAATACGCGACTTGCCTCCGCGACCGTGCTGCCGGTGGTGATGACATCATCTACAACCGCGACGTGCTCGCCCTGGAACGTGTGCGCGGTCCGCAGCCGATCGCGCAAATTGCTGCGCCGGGCCGGGCCGGACAGGCGGCGTTGCGGGCGGGCGCCGGCGGCACGCTTCAGGATCCCGGCTCGATGGGGTACCCCGACGGATTTCGCAATCCAGGCCGCCAGTAGCCGCGCCTGCTGAAAGCCACGTTGTCTCAGGCCGGCCCGGGAGGCTGGGATCTCCGTGAGCAGGTCCGGTCGTTCGCGGGCATGGGCAATCGCACTGAGCAGTGGCGGCAGCAGCGCGCGACCGGACTCCAGTCGGCCCTGATCCTTGAAGCGGAGGATCAGCCGGTCGACCGGCCAGGCGTATTCGCTACCGGTCAGGGTGCGAAACTGCGGCGGCGGGTTGCGCAGACACTCGCCGCACAGCGTTTCCGGAGCCGCGCCGGGGAGGAACAGCCCGCACCGTGGGCAGGCCGGATGCGCTGGCCGCAGATCTGCCAGGCAGCCATCACACAGCGCCTCAGGGCCTGTGATGCCTGCGCACAGCACGCAGACGCCTGGCGCGCCCAGAAGATTAAATAATGACCTGTTGTTAACCTGTGTGATGCGCATTGGTTGACAACTTGGAGCCCTTGCCCGACATTTCCTGTGAAAACAACCTCGAAGTCACGTCCCGGGAGCCCGCAATCATGACTGACGCCCCAACCGCTGCCGCGCGGCACGACTGGCAGGTCGCCGAGGTCACGGCGCTGTTTGAGCTGCCGTTCAACGACCTCATGTTCCGGGCCCAGCAGGCGCACCGGGAACACTTCGATCCCAATGAAGTGCAGATCAGCACATTGCTTTCCATCAAGACCGGGTCCTGCCCGGAAGATTGCAAGTACTGCCCGCAAAGTGCGCATTACAACACCGGGCTGGAACGGGAGAAACTGCTGGAGGCCGATGTCATACTCGAGCGCGCACGGGAAGCACGCGCCGGCGGCGCGACCCGATTCTGTATGGGGGCGGCCTGGCGGGCGCCGCACGACCGCGACCTGCCGGAACTGGTACAGGTCATTGAGGGGGTGCGTGCACTGGGGCTGGAAACCTGCATGACGCTTGGCATGCTGAGCGAGCATCAGGCGCAGACGCTCGCCCAGGCTGGCCTGGATTATTACAACCACAACCTCGATACCTCCGAGTCGTACTACGGCGAGATCATCACCACCCGCACGTATCAGGACCGCCTGGACACGCTGGCCAATGTGCGGGGCGCCGGGATGAAGGTCTGCTGCGGTGGCATTGTCGGGATGGGGGAGTCCCGCCGAGACCGGGCGGGTTTGCTGGCAACCCTGGCCAATCTGCCGGAGCATCCGGAAAGCGTGCCGATCAACCTGCTGGTGCGGGTGGAGGGCACGCCGCTCGCCGATGAGCCCGCGCTGGAGCCGTTCGAGTTCATTCGTACCGTGGCGGTGGCACGCATTCTCATGCCGGCGTCCCACGTGCGCTTGTCTGCGGGCCGCGAAGGCATGAACGAACAGGCGCAGGCATTGTGTTTCCTGGCGGGCGCCAATTCCATTTTCTACGGCGAGAAGCTGCTGACCACGCCCAATCCGGATCAGCATGCTGATCGTGCGTTGTTTGCCAAGCTCGGGATTCGTGCGGAAGCCGGGCAGGCGCCCTCGCCTGTGGCCGCAGACCAGCCAGACTCCCAGAGGGTTGTGGCGTAAGTTAGCGCCGACACACTCGTTTATGAACCGGCTTGCCCACTGGCAGCTAGATGCCGCGCTCCGGGCGCGCGAGCAGGCCCTGCTGCTGCGCATCCGCAGGGTGTTACAGGGTGCGCAGGGCCCCCACATCCGCATGGATGGGGCCGAATACCTGGCATTCTGCAGCAACGATTATCTCGGGCTCGCCGCCCATCCGGAGGTGGTCGGAGCGCTGCGCACCGCAGCGGCGGACGCCGGGGTTGGCAGCGGCGCCTCGGCGCTGATCTGCGGTCGCCACCAACTGCACGAGGAACTGGAGGAAGCGCTGGCTGCATTCCTGCAGCGGCCGGCCTGTCTGCTGTTTTCCACCGGCTACATGGCCAATCTCGGCGTCGCCACCGGCTTGCTCGGGCGCGAGGACGTGATGTTCAGTGATGCACTCAATCATGCATCGCTCATCGATGCCGCCCGCCTCAGCGGTGCTGCGAAACATCGTTACCCGCATGGTGACACGAAGCATCTCGCCGCGTTGCTGGCGCAGCACCCGGGCCGGCGCCGGGTCATCATGACCGATGGCCTGTTCAGCATGGATGGTGATTGCGCCCCGGTCGCGCGGCTCGCCCAACTGGCCGACCAGACGCAAACGGCCTTGTGGGTCGACGATGCCCACGGGATCGGCGTCCTGGGTGCGGAGGGGCGTGGCACCCTGGAGCATCTCGGTGTGTTGCCGGAGTCTGTCGACCTGTTGGTCGGCACGTTGGGGAAGGCCTTTGGTGGTGCCGGGGCCTTTGTCTGTGGCGAGCAGGCGACGATCGACACGCTGGTACAGCATGCGCGTAACTACATTTACACCACCGCGCCGCCGCCCGCGCTTGCCGCCGCCTGTCTGGCCGGGCTGCGGGTAAGCCAGCGCGAGGCCTGGCGCCGCGGTCACCTGCATCGGCTGGTGTGCCGTTTTCGCGCCGGTGCCCGGCAACTGGGTATCCCGTTATCCGACCATGAAACGCCGATTCAGCCCCTGCTCCTTGGCAGCGAAGCGGCTGCATTGCAGGTGGCAGAGCGTTTGCAGGCACAATCCATCCTGGTGCTTGCCATGCGGCCACCCACGGTTCCGGCAGGAACTTCCCGGCTGCGGATCACCTTTTCGGCAGCGCATGAAGATGCCGACGTCGACCGCCTGCTGGAAGGTCTGGCCGCCGCGCTGCCGATCGGCACGGAGCCGGTCGCTCTCCGCTCGTGAACTTTCCGCGCGCCTGTTTTATCGCCGGGACCGATACCGGTGCCGGCAAGACCCTGGTGACGTGCACGCTGTTGCACGCGCTGGCAAGGCAGGGTCGGGTGGTGGCGGGCCTGAAGCCAGTGGCGGCTGGCGCACAACGGCTGGGGGAGCGACTGTCCAATGAGGACGTCCGTGCGTTGCACGCCGCCAGCAACCAGCCGGGCCTGGATGAGTCTTCGATCAATCCGGTGCTGCTGCAGGACCCGCTGTCACCGCACATCGCTGCGCAACGGGCGCGCGTGTCGCTGGATGCGGCACAGCTGGCAAAGCGGGTTTCCGCGGCCTGTGCCGGACCATCAGACCACTATCTGGTCGAGGGTGCGGGCGGTTGGTTCGCGCCCATCAGTGACCAGCAAACCATGGCCGATCTGGCCATTGCGCTGGGGTTGCCGGTGGTTCTGGTGGTCGGGCTGCGCCTGGGCTGCCTGAGTCATGCCCTGCTTTCCGCTGCAGCCATCACGGCCTCCGGATTGCCGCTGTTTGGCTGGGTCGGCACCCAGACTGAGCGGGACATGGCGGCAGTCGAGGAAAACCTGGAGACCCTTGCGCTGCGGCTGCCCGGCCGTCCGCTGGGATTTCTGCCCTGGCACCCGCAGCCCGAAGCGGCTGAACTGGTCGATTGTGTTCGGCTGGATGGTTGAAAATCAGCGACTTACGGTTGATTGAAATCTGTACATTTTTCCCTGAACCCTTATAGTGGAGGAAGGAGCAGTGCGGATTCCAATCCGGGAGGTATGGTATGGCTGTCGATGGTATCGGTGGTGGCAGTTCCATTTTGCAGACGGGCCTGCAGGGCGTTCAAAGCGGCATCCGGAAAGCCAGTGATGCAGCAGAGGATATCGCGTCCAACGGGACCACGCGGTCGCTGGATACCGCCAGTCTGGCGGAGTCGATCGTTGAACTCCGGGAAGCAGAAGCGCAGGTAAAGGCGTCGGCTGAGGTCCTCGAAACGGAAGACCGCCTGCTGGGTACCCTGCTGGACACCCAGGCCTGATCGGTAAGCACTGTTATGGCCGTGGCCCCGATTCTCCTCAACCCCGCCGTCGCGGCGACGCCGATCCCGCCCTTTTCGCCGATCGGCCGTCCGACCGGTGGCAGTGGTCCGACGGCGAATGCGGAAGAGTCGGCAAACACCACGTTTGCGCCGCTGGTGGAGGTGGAGGAAACCCGGCGCAGCGGGGAGTTGTCTGCCCGGGACCGGGACGCACGCCGTGGCCAACGGCCGGAGCCAGGCTCCCCGTCGGCGACACAGGAAGCCGCCGAGGAGCGCCGCGAGCAGCAGGAAATCCGCAAACTCGCGGCCCGTGACCGGGAGGTGCGTGCCCACGAGCAGGCTCATGCCGCGGTGGGTGGGCAGTACGCGGGGGCGCCTTCATTTTCGTTTACCCGCGGGCCGGATGGCGTGCGCTACGCCACTGGCGGCGAGGTGCCCATCGATGTGAGCCGCGTTTCCGGGGATCCGGAAGCGACCATCCGCAAAATGCAGGTCGTGCGTCGCGCCGCGCTGGCGCCGGCCGACCCTTCTGCGGCAGACCGCAGTATCGCCGCTCGGGCGACCCGTGCGGAGACGGATGCACGGATCGAACTGGCGCAGGAGCGCGCTGAGGAATCTGCACAGCGGCGCGAAGAGCAACGCGGTGGCGCAGACAGCGAGCCGGTGCTGCGCGCCGGCCAGCGCTTCTCCGACCGGGTGGCGGGTACCGGTGCCCTGGACCTGGACCGCCCACCGCGAGCCGGTGCCTTCATCGACACCGCAGCCTGACCTGTCGCCGCGCCCGCCCGCGCGGTAAAATCACTCGGATTTTGAACGCCGCTCATGCGAGCGGTTTATAGACTGTGCTGACCGGAGTGTCCCATGCGTGAGTACCGCCCCCCTATCAAAGACATGCGTTTTATCCTTCAGGATGTGCTGGATGTCGAATCGCACTACCAGAAGCACGGCTTCGAGGAAGTGGATGCCGATACCATCCAGATGATTCTGGAGGAGGGCGGCCGGTTCACCTCCGAAGTGCTGACACCACTCAGTCAGACCGGTGATGCCGTGGGGTGCGTGCTGGAGAACGACGAAGTCACGACGCCGCCCGGATTCCGGGATGCCTACCAGACCTACGTGGAGAATGGCTGGACCGGTATGACGGCGGATCCGGAAATGGGCGGGCAGGGCCTGCCAAGTTCACTGGGTGAAGTGCTCAACGAGATGCTCTCTTCTGCCGACGTGGCGTGGGGCATGTATCCCGGCCTGTCGCGCGATGCGGTTTACACGCTGCAGGCGCACGGCACGCCGGAGCAGAAAGAGGTGTACCTGAGGAAACTGATCGAGGGGAACTGGACCGGCACCATGTGCCTGACCGAATCCCACTGCGGGTCGGATCTGGGCATGTTGCGCTCCAAGGCCGTGCCGGACGCCGATGGCAGCTATCGCATCAGCGGCGAGAAGATTTTCATCTCCGCCGGTGAACACGACATGTCCGATAACATCATCCACCTGGTGCTGGCGCGCCTGCCGGATGCGCCGGGTGGAACCAAGGGAATCTCACTGTTCATCGTGCCGAAGTACCTGCCGAACGAAAACGGTGAGCCGGGCGAGCGTAATGCGCTGAAGTGCGGCAGCCTCGAACACAAGATGGGCATCAAGGCGAACGCGACCTGCGTCATGGTGTTCGAGGAAGCCAAGGGCTTCCTGATTGGCGAGCCGAATCAGGGTTTGCGCTGCATGTTCGTGATGATGAACGCAGCCCGCATGGGTGTGGCCATGCAGGGGCTGGGCCTGGGTGAGGCCTCTTTTCAGTCCGCTGTCACCTACGCACGGGACCGTCTGCAGATGCGTTCTCTGAGTGGTCCGAAGTTTCCGGACCAGGCTGCTGACCCGATCATTGTGCATCCGGACGTGCGGCGCATGCTGCTGACCGCGAAGTCGCTGGTCGAGGGTTCGCGTGCGCTGGGCTATTACACCGCGACGCTGATGGACGCAGAGCACAAGCCGGTCGATGCGGAGGAACAGCAGCAGCTCACCATGTTACTGGGCCTGCTGACGCCGATCTGCAAAGCGTTTATCACGGAGACCGGGTTTGAATGTGTGAACCTGGGCCTGCAGGTGTTCGGCGGCCATGGCTTCATCAAGGAATGGGGCATGGAACAACTGGTGCGTGACGCGCGGATCACCATGATTTACGAGGGCACCACCGGCATTCAGGCGCTCGACCTGCTGGGTCGCAAGGTGCTGCAGACGCAGGGTGAGAGTCTGAAACTGTTTACCAAGCAGATTCACCAGTTCTGTAAGGCAAACGCCGAAAACAGCGAACTGCAGGAGCTGATCAGCCAGTTGGCGGAGCACAACAAGGAGTGGGGCGACCTCACCATGAAGATCGGCATGGTCGCCATGAAGAATCCGGAAGAGATTGGCGCCGCCTCGGTGGACTATCTGATGTACGCCGGCTACGTGTCGCTGGCGTACTTCTGGGCCAGGATGGCGGTGGTCGCCCAGCAGAAGCTGGCCGAAGGCGAGGACGCCGACTTCTACCGCGCCAAGATCAGCACGGCGAAGTTCTACTTCAAGCGGGTGCTGCCCCGTACGCGCGGGCTGGCCGCCACCATGACCGCTGGTGCGGACGTGCTGCTGGAACTCGATGCCGAACACTTCGCTTTCCTGTGAACGCGCGCGGTTTCGAGTTGTCCTAAGCTTTTCGATTCATGATGTATTGGTAGTAAAGGAACAGATTCATGGCAGAGTATCGAGCCCCCCTGCAGGACATGCGCTTCCTGCTCAATGAAGTTTTCCAGGCCCCGCAGCGCTGGGCGTCCATGCCGCGCACCGCGGAAGTGACGCCGGATATCGTGGACGCGATTCTGGAGGAAGGCGGCAAGATTGCCGAAAATCTGTTCCTGCCTCTGAACCGGTCCGGGGACGAAGAGGAGTGTCAATTCAAGGATGGTGTGGTCACCACGCCGAGCGGTTTCCAGGAAGCCTACAAGACGTATGCCGAGGGTGGCTGGGTCGGCCTGGGCGGGAATCCGGAATACGGTGGGCAGGGCATGCCGAAGATGCTGACCGTGCTGTTCGAGGAAATGATGTATGCCGGCAACACTTCTCTGACCCTGTACCCGGTGCTGTCCGCCGGTGCCGCGCTGGCGATCGACACCCATGCCTCAGAAGAGCTGAAACAGACCTACCTGCCGAAGCTGTACGACGGCACCTGGGCCTGCTCCATGTGCCTGACCGAGCCCCATTGCGGCACGGACCTCGGCATCATGCGCACCAAGGCAGAGCCGCAGGCGGATGGCACCTATAAACTCACCGGCACCAAGATTTTTATCACGGGGGGTGAGCACGATCTGACCGAGAACATCTTCCACCTCGTGCTGGCCAAGCTGCCGGATGCGCCGGCCGGTCCGAAAGGCATTTCGCTGTTCCTGGTGTCCAAGTATCTCGTCAATGAAGATGGCTCGCTGGGTGAGCGGAATCCGGTGAACTGCGGCTCGATCGAGCACAAGATGGGCATCAAGGGTTCAGCGACCTGTGTCCTGAACTTCGATGGTGCCGAGGGCTATCTGGTCGGGGAGCCGAACCGTGGCCTGGCCTGCATGTTTACGATGATGAACTACGAACGTCTCTCGATCGGTCTGCAGGGCATTGGGCTGGGGGACATCTCCTATCAGAGCGCGCTCGCGTATGCCAAGGACCGCCTGCAGAGCCGCTCCCCGGCGGGTCCGCAGAACAAGGAAAAGCCGGCCGATCCGATTCTGGTACACCCCGATGTGCGTCGCATGCTGCTGACGCAACGTGCCCTCAATGAAGGTGGGCGGGCCTTCGCATGCTACGTGGGCGCCCAACTCGATACGGTGAAGTTTTCAGAAGACGAAGCGGAGAGAAAGCGCGCTGCGGACCTGGTTGCCCTGCTGACTCCCGTCGCCAAGGCGTTCTTCACAGATACGGGCCTGGAAGCCTGCATCGTCGGTCAGCAGGTGCTCGGTGGTCACGGCTATGTGCGCGAGTGGGGCATGGAACAGTTCGTGCGGGATGCGCGGATTGCGCAGATTTACGAGGGCACCAACGGCATCCAGGCACTGGATCTGGCTGGCCGCAAGATCGCCGGCAGTGGCGGCAAGCTGTCCCAGCCGTTCTTCGAGGATGTGCGCGCGTGGATCGCGTCGCAGGAAGGAAATGCCGGGATGGCGGATTTCCTGACGCCGCTGAAGGATGCTGTCGACAAACTGGAGGAGGTGACCCGCTGGTTGCTCGACAACGCCGGCAACGACCCCTTCTCCGTGGGGGCTGCCTCCTGTGATTACCTGCACCAGTTCGGTTATACCGCATACGCCTGGATGTGGGCCCGGATTGCGGCCGCCGCGCTGGCTGCCGATGGCGATGGTTCGGCAGATTTTTATGCGGGCAAACTCGGCACCGCCCGCTTCTTCATGCAGCGCCTGCTGCCGCGTCACCTGGCGCTGGCGAATGCGGTCATGGCCGGTTCGGATACCCTGATGGCGTTGAACGAGGCGCAGTTCTAAATCACGTCAGTTGTTTCGCGGCTGGCGCCGCTCCTACCGGGTTTGCATGGTCGCAAGTGACGTGATTCCCGTAGGGGCAGCGCCAGCCGCGTGCAAGGCCGCAAGGTCACGCCATTCCCGTAGGAGTGGCGCCAGCCGCGATATCAGCGACTGTCGTTTTCGGGTCCCGGTATGAAGCTCCTGAGCCCCTCTTCTTAGCCGATCAGCGCTTGGGCCGGGCGCCCAGTACCACGATGGTCTTGCCGCTGGCGGTGATCAGGTGCTGCTCCTCCAGGGTCTTCAGCACCCGGCCCGCCATTTCCCGCGAGCACCCGACAATCCGCCCGATCTCCTGCCGCGTGATTCGGATCTGCATGCCGTCCGGGTGGGTCATTGCATCCGGTTGTTCACAGAGATCCAGCAGGGCGCGTGCGATGCGGCCGGTGACGTCCAGGAACGCCAGATCGCCAAGTCGTCGGGACGTGCTGCGCAGGCGGTCCGCCATCTGCGAGCCGATGGCGAACATCAGTTGGGGATACTCCTCGGCCAGTTCGCGGGCCCGGTCGTAGCTGAGTTCCGCCAGTTCGCAGGCGCCTTTTGCGCGCACCCAGGCTGAGCGGCCGGCAGTGCGGTCGAACAGGCCCATCTCGCCGAAAAAATCCCCCTTGTTCAGATAAGCCAGAATGATCTCGTGACCTTCTTCGTCCTCCAGCAGCACCGTGACAGCACCTTTGACGATAAAGAACAGCGTGTCGCCCCGGTCACCGGCATGGATGATGGTTTGTCCCGCCGGATACCGGTGGTGGTGCCAGTGACGGAGAAAATCGTCGGTGATCTCGATTTCCGGCGTCAGGGTCAGCGATACCATGGGGTGGCTCCTGTGCGACAGTGGGCCAGTATATCCAGCCCGGGAAAAGCTGGCACGGGGGCGTATAATGCCCGCCGATGCGGAGGGTGGTGACACATGGATATTACAGTCGACTGGAAGGGAGCGGCGCGGTTTGATGCTGCTACCGGCAGCGGCCACACGGTGGCGATGGATGGTCCGCCGGAGCACGGTGGCGTGAACGCCGCACCGCGCCCGATGGAAATGATGCTGGTGGGTCTGGGCGGCTGCACCTGTTTTGACGTGGTGCATATTCTGCAGAAGTCGCGGCAGGACGTGACCGGTTGCACGGCTTCGATTCAGGCGGATCGTGCCGATGCAGTACCCGCTGTGTTCACGCGGATCAATATCCACTTCCGCGTTTCCGGCAATGACCTGAAGCCGGGCACCGTGGCGCGCGCAGTGGAGTTGTCCGCCACGAAGTATTGCTCCGCCTCCATTCTGATGGAACGTGCCGGCGTGGAGATCACCCACACGCACGAGATCGTGGCGTCATCATGAGCGCGCGCGAACCGCTGGCCGGGTTGCGCCACGTGGCGCTGTTTGTGCGGGATCTGGATGCCTGCGAGGCGTTCTACTGCGGACTGCTCGGCATGCAGGTGGAATGGCGTCCGGATGCAGACAACGTGTACCTGTGTGGTGGCGTCGATAACCTGGCGTTACATCGCTCGGATCGGGACACCCGCAATGCCGCCCAGAAACTGGATCACATCGGCTTTATTGTGCGTAGCGCCGAGCAGGTGGATGCCTGGCATGCGTTTCTGCAGGAAAACGGCGTGGAGATGCGCACGCAACCCAAGACCCATCGCGATGGGGCGCGCAGTTTCTACTGTCTCGATCCGGATGACACCCTGGTGCAGATCATTCACCACCCGCCAATTGCAGACCGCTGAGGGTCAGATTCGGTAGGACGTCTTCGTCATCACCCTGGCAACCAGTTCCATGCCCTTGCGGACGGGCAGCGGCAGTGCACGTGCGCCATGCTCGCGGGCGTGCTGCGCATGTTCGGCTTCATCCTGATGCATCTGCTCGATGATCGCCCGGGAGCGCTGATCCTCTTCAGGCAGCGACTGCAGGTGGCTTTCCAGGTGTTTGCAGACCTGTTTTTCAGTTTCCTCGACAAACCCCAGGCTCCAGCGGTCACCGGCCAGCCCGGCGGCAGCGCCGATGCCAAAGGACAGTCCGTACCAGAGTGGGTTGAGGGCCGTCGGGCGGGCGCCCAGTTCGTTCAGCCGTTCCTCGCACCAGGCGAGGTGATCGGCCTCTTCTTCGGCGGCCGTGCGCATGGCGTCACGCACCCGGCTGTCACGCGCGGTTGCCGCCTGCCCCTCGTAGAGTGCCTGTGCGCACACTTCCCCGGCATGGTTGACCCGCATCAGTCCTGCGGCGTGTCGGCGCGCCGCATCTTCCAGTGATTCATCAGCGGGCTGCGGCGCCGCGGGATTGGCGCGGCGAGCAGCCGGCGCACCTCCGTGCAGGGTGTTGAGGCCGCGATTCAGGCGGGCGAGCGCCTGATCGAGGGGTGAAAGACGGCGCGACTGTGACATGGCGGGCGTTCACTCAGCGACAGGCAAAACTTCCGCAAGCAGCGCGGAAGTCTTACGCAGGTTCAGGCTCATCAGGCGCGCAATACGCAGCAGCAGCCGCACGCCGATCCGGGGGTGTTCCTCGAGCAGGGCCTCAAACTGGTCCTTGTGCAGCACGATGAGCTTGCCGTTGGTGACGCTTCGTACGCTGGCAGAGCGCGGAAAGCGATCGATCACGGACATCTCACCGATCGAGCGGCCCCGGTTCAGCGTGGCGATCTCCACCTCTGAGCCGGCTTCCCCCTTCAGCACCTGCAATTCGCCTTCCACGATGAAACAGGCGAACTCACCCTTGGCGCTTTCCCGGAACAGCATCTCTCCTTTCTCAAACTCGATCAGGCGCAGGAAGCCGGACACCTCCTCCAGTTCCTTGGGCTTGAGGTCATCAAAGAGATTGACGTAGATCAGGTAGTCAACGATCTTGGCGTCGCGAATTTCTTTCATGGGTTGGTTTCCTTGGCGCGGCTCAGCCCTGAAAAAACGGGGTGTATCTGGCAGAACAGTAGCACGACCGTGGACGTTCCGGCGAACCGTGACTGCTACCATGAGGGGCATCTGCAGTGTATCTGGGACGGGATGGTCGCGGTGACGCACAGGGGCGCCATGTGCTGAACGGGATATGGTTGCGCAGGTTTTTCCGGCGCGGGTATGCACTGGCCCTGACGATGGGTGCCGGGGCGGTGCTGCTGGCCTGCTGGTTTCAGTTTTCCAGCCTGTCCGCCATCGAGCAGATCCGCCAGCGACTGGATTTCCTCGTTTTCGATTTCCGATTCAGTGTCATGCCGCTGCAGCGTCCGGAAGTCGGGCACGAAATCGTCATCATCGACATTGATGAAAAAAGCCTGCGCGAGCAGGGCCGCTGGCCCTGGAGCCGCGCACGCGTGGCCGAGCTGATCACACAGCTGGCCGATCTGGGTGCTGTCGTGGTGGCATTCGATATCGTGTTTGCCGAGCCGGAGCGCAACCTGGCGGAAGAACTGGCCGGGCACCTCGCCGAGCAGGGCGCCATCAATCCGGTGCAGTCACAGTGGCTGGACACGGTGGCGGACCAGGTCGACTTTGACCGGCGACTGGCCGAGTCCCTCGGCGCAACGGATGTGGTGCTGGCGTATTTTCTGCAGGTCGACAGGGACACGCGGGTCGGGAAACTCCCGCCCCCGGTCTATGCGCTCAGCCCGGAACAGGCGCAGCGGCTGGGGATGCCGCCGATGCGTGGCTATACCACCAGCCTGCCCAGCCTGCAGTCGGGTGCGATCACGGCCGGCGCCGTTTCGATTGATCCCGATCTGGATGGCGTCATTCGCCGCGCGCCCCTGCTGCTGCGCTACGGTGATGGGCTGTATCCCTCGCTGTCGCTGGCTGCCGCGCAGGCTTATCTGTTCGCGGACAGCGTCGACATTCAACTCGAATCGCATGGGGACACGGACGCCATCGCCAGCATCCGGCTGACCCAGGAGACGACCTACACCGATGCGCAGGGTCGCGTGATCGTCCCCTACCGGGGCCCGCGCGGCAGCTTCCCGTATATCTCTGCAACCGATGTGCTGGAGGGCCGGCTGGCTGCGGAATCGCTGGATTCGGTCATTGCCCTGGTGGGCACCTCGGCGGTGGGTCTGGCAGATCTGCGCAGCACCCCGCTGCAGCGCAACTTTCCCGGGGTGGAGATCCATGCAAACGTCCTGGACGGCATTCTGTCCAAGGATATTCCCGCGCGCCCGGATTGGTGGCAGGGTGCCACGCTGATCCTGCTGATCGGTACCGGCCTGTTCTTGGCCGTGTTGTTTCCCTTCCTGACACCGGTCTGGATGACACTGGTGGCCTTTGCCACGTTGGCCGGTGTGGTGGGAGTCAACTTCTATCTCTGGCAGCAGCAACTGCTCGATCTGCCCCTGGCCAGCAGTCTGATGCTGGTCATGGTGCTTTCCACGGTCAATCTGGTGATCGGCTTTCTGCGCGAGAACGTGCATCGGCGCATGCTGAAATCGATGTTTGATCAGTATGTGCCACCGGCACATATCGATTCGATGATGGACAGCAGCGGCAGTGAGAGCAGCTTTCTCGGCGAGAGCCGCCATATGAGCGTGCTGTTCTCAGACATTCGTAGCTTTACGACGATTTCCGAGAACCTCAGCGCGGTGAAACTGAAGGAGTTGCTGAACCTGTATTTCACACCGATCACAGAGACGATCTTCAATCATCAGGGCACGATTGATAAGTACGTCGGCGACATGGTCATGGCGTTCTGGGGCGCGCCGCTGGAGGATCACCGGCACGCGGAACATGCGATTGCGGCGGCGCTGGAAATGCTGGCGATCACCGAGCGGCTCAAGTCGGACCTGGCGGCGCGGGGTCTGCCGGAAATTCGTGTCGGCATTGGCATCAATTCCGGTGACATGAACGTGGGCGATATGGGGTCCACCTTCCGGCGTGCCTACACCGTGCTGGGCGACGCCGTGAACCTGGGTTCGCGCCTGGAGGGCCTGACCAAGTACTACGGCGTCCAGTTGCTGGTTGGCGATGACACGCGCCGCGAAGCAGAAAACTGTTACGCCTTTCGCCTTGTCGACCGCATCCAGGTCAAGGGCAAGGAGGAAGCCGTGCTGGCATGGGAACCGGTGGCGCCACGCACAGCATTGAGCCGGATCGATGCCGACCGCCTGGAGCGTTTTCACGCAGCATTGGAGCAATACCGGGCGCGTGAATGGGATGCTGCCGAGTCCGCGCTCAGACAACTGGCCGCCGAGGAGCCGACCCGGCTGCTTTATGGAATCTACCGGTCCCGTATCCAGGCGCATCGTGCCAAGGGCGTGCCGGATGCCTGGGATGGCACGTTTCGGCATACCAGTAAATAGCTCCGAAAAAACCTTGGCGTAGGTTCTATTTTTTTGCAAAAAAAACCCCGGTCGGACCGGGGTTTCTTAATACAGGCAATGAGCTATTGCTGAAGCTCGATTTCGAAGTCTGTATCACCGAAGCCCGGATTATCTGTCACGTTAATCTTTACGTGATCATTCGGGTCGCCGGAGTTGATGAGTGGGCCGCCGGTTCCGGCGTCTATATTTGTCACGTTGAACAGGCGGATCGAGCCGTCTTTCCGGACTTCAGCAGCGTTGAACTTGTGCCCTTTGCCGGGTTCGCCGATTGTTGCTTGCTGGCCGGTGAGCGAGGTCACTGTCACCGTGCCCTCGAAAGCGATCACTGTCACCGATTGGCCGTCCTTGGCCACTGCTACGCTGTAAACCGTGCCGCGGATGCCAATACTTGCCAGTGGTGTTTCCACCTTGTAAGCGGCATTGTTCTTTTTGCCGATGGCGCCTGTGACCGTGCGGAAACCGCCGCGCACGAGTCGCATCAATACCTGATCGGTTGCGCCACCTGCCCCGGTGAAACTGTACTGCTCAATAGAAAGGGAGGAGTCAGCTTCAAGTGTCAGTAGCGCACTGTCCACAAAGCGGATTTGGGTACGGCTTTCTGCCCCGGTATTGATCGTATCCCGTTCATTGACCAAGGCTCGCCGTTTCAGCTCCCGAGCCTCCCGCGCGAGTGCGCTTGGGCTGCAGCCCTCGTTCGCCTGGCCCTGCTCCGCCACCTTCTCGACGAAGCGCCGCAAGAACCGCGGACGGACGCGAGCCTTCCGGAGAAGGAGCTGAAACCGTCGCGACAGCTCGCTCAACATACCCTCTGGCCATTCGCGACGC
>JBFKXW010000003.1:0-26287 GCA_041637915.1 Pseudomonadales bacterium
CCGGGCACCCGATCCACCTTGTTGTAGACCCGCAACTGTGGCACCTGATCCGCGCCAATCTCCGCCAGTACCTGCTGCACCTGCTCGCAATGGGCATCACGCTCCGGGTCTGATGCATCGATGACGTGCAACAGCAGGCGCGCAGAAACAGTCTCCTCCAGCGTGGCATGGAACGCATCAACCAGCGTGTGCGGCAAATGGCGGATAAAACCGACCGTATCCACCAGCACCACCGAAACCGTCGGTGCCAGTTCCAGCTTGCGGAGTGTCGGGTCCAGCGTTGCAAAAAGCCGATCCTCGGCCAGCACGCCGGCACCAGTGAGCCGGTTGAACAGGGTGGACTTGCCAGCATTGGTATAACCAATCAGGGAGACAACCGGCACCTCTGCACGCTCGCGCGCACGCCGGCCCAGCGCACGCTGGCGCCGCACGCGATCCAGTTGCGAACGGAGTCTGCGCATGCGGTCGCGCAGCAACCGGCGGTCGGTTTCCAGCTGGGTTTCACCGGGCCCGCGCAGCCCGATGCCGCCCTTTTGCCGCTCCAGGTGGGTCCAGCCACGCACCAGCCGGGTCGACAGGTAGTCCAGCTGCGCCAGTTCCACCTGCAGCTTCCCTTCGTGGGTGCGTGCACGCTGCGCGAAAATGTCGAGGATCAGCCCGGTGCGATCGATCACCCGCGCCTTCACCTCACGTTCGATATTGCGCTCCTGCGCCGGAGACAGGGCGTGATTGACCAGCACCAGTTCCGCCTTCTCCCGCGCGACCAGTGCAACCAGTTCCTCCAGCTTACCAGTGCCAATAAAGAAGCGCGGCGAAGGCCGATCTATCTGCGCGTCAAGCTCTGCCACCGGATCGGCTCCGGCGGATTTCACCAGCGCGCGAAACTCATCTGCATCCTCGGCGTCGATCTGCCGACCATAAAGGTGCACGAGCACCGCCCGCTCACCAGTGCGGGGGCGCTCACTCTGAAGGTCGAATGTGGTCAGACTGATCCCGGCGCCGGTCAGGCGTTGCCGGGTGCCGGCTCGTCCGCTTCATCGCCGGGCAGCGATTCCTGACCTCGCTCTGCGCCGCCATGCACAGGGAGGCGGACATTCCGGGAGGGGACGACCGTAGAGATTGCGTGCTTGTATACCATCTGGCTGACAGAGTTCTTCAGTAGCACGACGAACTGATCGAACGACTCGATCTGACCCTGCAGCTTGATTCCATTCACAAGAAATATCGAAACCGGGACGCGCTCCTTGCGCAGGATGTTCAGAAAAGGGTCTTGTAATGAGTGCCCCTTGGACATGTGATGAATCTCCTTCAATCGAGGGTGCGCACCCATACCGGCGCGCAAAACTGCTGGGCGGCAGGACCATCGGGACAGTCGACCCGTCCGATGATGTGCCAGAGCACAATGCTTAAAGTAGTCAGCAGGCGCACATTTTACCAGCAGAAGGGCGGGGCAGGCATGCCATCCCGGAATACGCAAATACAAGCATAATAGGTATATCGGAGGTAGTTGGCGCTCACTAGCTCCATGGGCCGGGACCAAATTCCTGTAATGCCGCCAGCGCCGCCCCGGTAACGGCGGGGGCATCGTATGGGGCACCGACCGGAATTCGCGTCAGGTCCGGCCAGCTACGCAACCAGGTGAGCTGTCGCTTGGCCAGCTGGCGGGTGGCGGCGCGCGCGGCGTCACAGGCTTGCGTGAAGGTGCTTTCACCATCCAGCCACTGCCACAGCTGCCGGTATCCAACACAGCGCATGGAGGGCAGGTCAGCGTGCAACCCGGCCTGACCATGCAGGCGGCGCACCTCTGCCTCAAACCCGGCCGCCAGCATCTGCTCAAACCGCGCGTGAATTCGCGCATGCAGCCAGGCCCGATCATCCGGGATCAGCCCGATCTGCAGCAGATCGTTGCCCAGACCCCCGGATTCCGCACGGGCATGCCAGGCAGACAGCGGCACACCGGTGATTTCAAAGACTTCCAGCGCACGCTGCAGCCGCTGGCTGTCGGTCGGCTTGAGGCGTTCAGCAGTTTCCGGATCCACAGCCTGCAACCGCGCGTGCACGGCGGGCCATCCTGCCTGCCGTGCCAACGCATCGATCTCCGCCCGCACCGCGCGATCCGCCGCTGGCAAGGCTGCGAGGCCATCCCGCAACGCCCGGAAATACAGCATTGTGCCACCGACCAGCAGGGGCACGAGGCCATCGGTCCGCGCCTGTTCAATCTCGGCGGCTGCATCGGTGCAGAAGTCAGCGGCCGAATAGGTCTGATGCGGGTCGCGAATGTCGACCAGCGCATGCGGATACTGACCGAGCATGTGCGCATCCGGCTTGGCCGTGCCGATGTCCATGCCGCGGTACACAAGTGCAGAATCGACACTGATGATCCGCGCGGGAAACGCGCGCGTCAGGCGGATCGCAACCTCGGTTTTCCCGCTCGCGGTCGGCCCCATCAGGCACAACACGGGCCCCTCGTAGCGATCGGTCATGGCGGGCTCAGCGCCCGCGCAGGAAAAGGCCGTCGAGCTCTGCCTGGCTGAGCGCGGTCCAGGTAGGCCGGCCATGGTTGCACTGGCCACTGCGCTCGGTACGTTCCATGTCGCGTAACAGCGCATTCATTTCCGGGATGGTCAGTTGTCGGTTGGCGCGCACGGAGCCATGACAGGCAATTTCGCGGAGCAGATCCTCCACCAGCGCGTCCACACGCTCGCTGGCACCATGTTCGACCAGATCCGCGAGGATGTCGCGCAGGAGGGGCTCGCCGTCGATGTCACGCAACATGGCGGGCAACTCGCGCAACACCAGCAACTGGGGCCCCTGCTGCTCCACCACCATGCCCACTTGTCTGAGCAGATCCTGATGGACCTCAGCCGCCCGCAGTTCGCGCTCACTGACCGCCACCTGCACGGGAACCAGCAGGGGCTGTGTCACCACGGTGGCATCCTCGTAATCCTTCTTCATGCGCTCGTAGGTGATCCGCTCGTGGGCGGCATGCATGTCCACAAGCACCAGCCCGGCCTGATTTTCCGCCAGGACATAGATCCCTTTCAGTTGCGCCAGCGCATAACCGAGTGGTGGCGTGGTCTCATCCGCACGCGCTGGCTGCGGGGTCGGTGACGTTTCGACACCACCCAGCGTCCCGTAAAAACTGCTTTGTGCTGTGCCGGAAAGAGCATCCCGGACATGGGGCGCGCCCGAGCCCGCGGAGAATCCACCCCCGCCCCAGGAAATCGGCCGCTGCACGGGTGCCGGCTCGGCAACCATGCGGCCCGATGGCGACTGGAGCGCAATCGGTGCCGGCGCTGACTCCGGGCGCACACCGGCAATGGCCTGCTCCACCGCGTGGCGCAGAAAGTCGTAGACCTGCCGGCTTTCCCGGAACCGCACTTCCTGTTTGGATGGGTGGACGTTGACATCCACTGCCGCCGGATCCATTTCCACATAAACGACGTAGGCTGGATGCCGGCCGTGGTACAGCACATCCCGGTAGGCATTGCGGACTGCATGGGACACCATCCGGTCCCGCACCATACGACCGTTCACATACAGATACTGCTGATCCGGCTGGCCGCGCGAATAGGTGGGCAGGCCGATCCAGCCCCATACCACCAGCCCCTCACGCTCGGACTCTATCTCCACCGCCTGCTCGAGAAATGAATCCCCACACACCGCGGCGATGCGGCGTCCGCGACTGGCATCATCCTCGGAGGCCCGCAGTTGCTGCAATGTTTTCCCGTTGTGGCGCACCTGCAATTCGATATCAAAACGACTCAGCGCCAGCCGACGAATCACTTCCTCCAGGTGGGACAGCTCCGTGCGTTCCGTGCGCAGAAACTTCCGACGCGCCGGAGTATTGTAAAAAAGATCCTCCACACACACGGTGGTGCCGACCGGGTGGGCGGCCGGCTCCGGCCCACCGCTTTCCAGCGTGAGCCGCCAGCCCGCATCTTCCTCGGCAGTGCGCGAGGTCATCGCCAAGCGCGACACCGAGGCGATACTGGCCAGCGCTTCGCCCCGAAATCCCAGCGTGGCCACATGCTCCAGGTCCTCCAGGCTGGCGATCTTGCTGGTTGCATGCGGTGCCAGCGCCAGTCCCAGCTGATCCGGCGGGACGCCACCACCGTCGTCGCGTACCTGAATGCGCTTGATTCCGCCCTGATCCAGTTCGATCTCCAGCCGCCGGGCACCGGCATCCAGGCTGTTTTCGAGCAGTTCCTTCAACACGGAGGCAGGGCGCTCGACCACCTCACCAGCGGCAATCTGGTTGGCAAGCATGGGCGGCAGAACGCGAATCGCGGACACGGCAGAGAATTCCAGAACGGGTTCGGCGCAGGATATCAGGAAGCGGGAATGGTGAGCACCTGCCCGACCCGAATCTGGTCGCCGCGGAGCGCGTTGGCCTCGCGCAGATCCCGCACGCTGACCCCATGCTGCACGGCGATGCCGGACAGTGTATCGCCCCGCTGAATCCGGTACTGGCGCGCCCGCTGTTGTTCGCGTTGCCAGGCGACCAGCGTGCCTGGTGGCGGCTGCCGATCGAAATAACGACGAATGCCCTCGGTCAGCGCTCGGGCCAGCCTGTCCTGATGGCGGCTGCTGCGCAGCTTTTTCGCTTCCGCCGGATTGGAGATGAATCCGGCCTCGACAAGCATGGACGGAATGTCCGGGGACTTCAGCACCACAAAGCCGGCCTTCTCCACGCCGCGCTTGTGCAGGTCTGTGACTCCGCCAATGGAACGCAGCACTTCCTGGCCGGCATCCGCGCTGGCGCTCATGCTCGCGGTCATGGACAGATCCAGCAGGACTTCCGCAAGCACCTGATCCTTGTCATCCAGACTGACACTGCCCACCCCGCCGACCAGATCGGACTGGTTCTCGCGTTTGGCCAGCCAGCGCGCCGTCTCCGATGTCGCACCCCGGTTGGAAAGCGTGTACACCGATGCGCCCCGCGCGCGCGGACTCCGGAAGGCGTCTGCATGGATGGATACAAATAAGTCCGCCTGCCGCTCGCGGGCAATTTCGGTGCGCTTACGCAGGCTGACGTAATAGTCACCGTCCCGCACCAGGTAGGCGCGATAGCCCGGCTGTTGATCCAACCGCTTTTTCGGTTTGCGGGACAGCGACAGCACGAGGTCCTTTTCACGCTCTTTTCCCGGGCCGATCGCACCCGGGTCTTCACCGCCGTGGCCAGGGTCAATGACCACAATGATGTCACGGCGCTCGTTCAACCGGTCCGAAGCGGAAACAGTCGGTTCGCCGGCGGCCTGCTCCTGACTGCGCGGCAGATCCACCACCAGGCGGTCCCGATAGGGCGGATTGGGTGGCAGCAGAAAACTGCGCGGTTTGACGCTGCGTTCCAAGTCCATGACCAGACGCAGATGCTGCTCGCCGCGTTTGCCGCTGCGGATACGGCGGACGCCTGTATTTTGCAAATCAAGCGCACCGAGGTCGGCGTGCAGCGTGGTTTCCTGGAGATCGATGACTACCCGATCGGGCGTCGCCAGGGTGAATACACTGTGGTCGATGGCTCCATCCAGATCAAAGACGAAGCGGACGTGATCCGGCGCCGGCCAGACCCGCACGCCTTCCACACGTGCGGCACTGGCAACGCCACTGCATTGCAACATGAGAAGTGCCAGCAGACTGGCAAGGATCCGGATCATCCCTGTACCCGTTTTTGCGCCAAAGGGCCTGTCCTCCGACAGGCATCAGCTTTCGGTGGCACGCACCGCCAGCCGTTCAAGCAACTGTTCACCGGTCGGACCGCCCGCCTCGATGTGTACGTCCCTGCCCGCATCCCTGGGCCGTAACCGCAGCACCAGATCGGCCGGTGGCAGCATGCCGCCCGCCCGCTCCGGCCATTCGAACAAACAGATCGCTTCTTGATCAACATAGTCTCGCAGACCAATGAAATCCAGCTCTTCCGGGCTTTGCAGACGATACAGATCGAAGTGGAAAACCTGCCCCTGTGCCACCTCGTAGGGCTCCACCAACGTATAGGTGGGGCTCTTGCAGGCACCCGTCACCCCGAGCCCGCGCAGTACACCTCGCACCAGCGTGGTCTTGCCAGCACCGAGATCACCCTGCAGGTAGAGTACCAGGGGCGGCTGGAGTTCCTCAGCCACGGCTCGACCGAACCGATCCATGGCATCCGCGTCGGCCAGAAAAAAGTGCTTCATCTACGGATTCAGCAATTCCGCCAGGGGGAGGAAGAGATCACTCGCCAGCATCCCGCGCTCGCCACGCGCAGCCGCCGCACGATCGCCGGCCTGAGCATGCAGGCGAACGGCCAGCCGCGCGGCCTGGAACGTCGGCACACCCTGTGCCAACAGCCCGCCCAGCAGACCCGACAGGGTATCCCCCATGCCGCCGCTTGCCATACCCGGATTGCCATCGGGGCACAGGTAAGTCCGCGGGGCGGGATCACCCGCCCGCAGGCCGCAGACCAGCGAACCACTGCCTTTCAGAATGGTGACCGCGCCGGTCAGCGCGACCAGCGCCTCCGCCGCCGCGAAGCGATCCGCCTGCACGTCAGCAACCGAACAGCCCAGCAGACGCGCCGCCTCGCCAGGGTGAGGCGTGATGATCGCCGGCATCGGGAACGGCAGACGCTCAGGGTGCCTGGCCAGCAGGTTCAATGCGTCAGCATCCACCACCAGGGGAGACTCGGCTGCGTAGGCCTGTTGCAACATCTGCGTGGCCCAGGCCCCCTGCCCAAGCCCCGGCCCCAACACCAGCACCGTACACCTGCCCATGACAGACTGCAGGTCCTGTCCGCTGTTCACACTGTGCACCATGCACTCCGGACGTCGCGCCAGCAGGGCCGGCGCATTGGCGGCTCGGGTCGCCACGCTGACCAGACCGGAGCCGGTGCGCAGGGCGGCTTCCGCCGCCAACGCCGCCGCGCCGCCCATTCCGTGATCTCCGCCGATCACCAGCACGTGACCGAAGTGCCCCTTGTGCGCATCCCGCGATCGCGGGCGCAGCCACCGGTTCCCGGCATTCCGCCGGATCACCCTGACGTTGCCCGGCTGTGTCGCATACACCGCGGCGGGCACATCCAGGTCGGCAAAACGCACGGCACCGGCACAGGCGGGGCCCCGACCCGTGAAAAGGCCTCTCTTTCGACCGATGAATGTAACCGTCAAGTCCGCCTCCACGGTGGCGCCCGGAGTGGACCCGGTGTCCCCACACAGCCCACTGGGCACATCCACAGCGCAAACCGGGACCCCGGCCGCATTGATCCAGGCAATCCACTCTGCGTAGTCGGGTCGCGGCGGCCCCTGCACACCGATACCGAGCAGGGCATCCACGATCACGTCGCGCGCCGGGTCCAGGCGCTCCGGAAGCGCCGCCTTCGGCTGCACACCCCGCCGGATCGCCCACTCGCGCGCCTGCGTTGCCGTGGGCGACAGTCGTGCCGGGTCACCGAGTTGCAGCAATTGCACGCGCAGGGACTGGGTGTGGGCCGCGCCGGCAATGATGTAGCCGTCTCCCGCATTGTTGCCACTTCCACACAGTACGATCAATCGGCGACAGCCGGGCCAGCGATTTCGAATCTCGCGCAGGCACGCCCTGCCGGCCCGTTTCATCAGTGTGAACCCGGGAATTCCATGTTCTTCAATCGCGCACTGATCCAGCGCACGGACCTGCTCACAGCGGTAGAGGACGGCGGTTCGTTCTTTAGGCATAATTTTGCTGATTTCCAGTTTCCAGTGACTGTCGGCGCCCCGCGCCCGGCCGCCCATTATAGGTAGCCCCGATTCCCAACACGAAAGCGCCGAACATTCCGCTCCGCCACCAGCCCACCGATCGGGAACTGGCTGCCCTGCGACAATCTCTTGACGGCTGGATGGCGGATGCCGGATTCGATGCGGTCCGCGTCACCGACACGCAGGTTGAAGACCGCCGAGCCGATCTGGAGAACTGGCTGGCGGAGGGCTTTCACGGTGAAATGGAGTGGATGCAGCGGCATCTGGAACTGCGCCTGAATCCTGCCCTGCTGGAGCCCGGGACAGCACGCGTGATCAGCGCACGCATGAATTACCTGCCGGACGCTGTTGATGCCGCAGCGGAACTGGCTGATCCGCAGCATGGCTATGTGTCGTTGTACGCGCGAGGCCGCGATTATCACAAGCTGATGCGCCGCCGCCTGGCGCGCATTGCCGGTCAGTTGCGAGACTGGTGCGCCAGTCATCAATACCGTGCGCTGGTCGACAGTGCACCGGTACTTGAGAAGCCACTCGCGGCACGCGCCGGACTGGGCTGGCTGGGTAAACACACGTTGCTGCTCGAGCGGGAGGCGGGATCCTGGTTTTTTCTCGGCGAGATTTACACCAGCCTCCCCCTGCCGGTCGATGCGCCAACGGAGCGCGGCTTTTGTGGGAAGTGTCAGGCCTGTATTGATGCCTGCCCCACCGGCGCCATTACCGGACCCTGGCGGATCGATGCCCGACGCTGCATCTCCTATCTGACCATTGAACACAGGGGCAGCATCCCGCTGGCGCTGCGGCCGATGATGGGGAACAGGATATTCGGCTGCGATGACTGTCAGCTGGTTTGCCCCTGGAATCGTGACGCGGTACCCACGAAGGAGCCTGCATTCACACCCAGACCGGTCTGGTCCACCACGCCGTTGACCGAGATGTTTGGCTGGGATGAAACGGTGTGGCAGCAGCACACGGAAGGCAGTCCACTGAAACGTACCGGCTACCTCGGCTGGCTGCGCAATCTGGCCGTGGCGATGGGCAATGCGCCCGCAGACCGGAAGATCCTGCGCGCCTTACAGGCTCGCATGGATCACCCTGCGGACATTGTGCGCGAGCACGTGCAATGGGCCATCGAACAACAGGAAGAGAAACTGGAACGTGCTGGAGCGCTTTAAACCTTCAGAAAGTGCTCGCGGTAGTAGCGCAGTTCGATGATGGATTCCTTGATGTCTTCCATCGCCAGGTGCGCCCCTTTCTTTTTCAGGGCGCCCATGATGTCGGGACGCCAGCGACACGCCAGTTCCTTGATCGCACTCACATCCAGGTTCCGGTAGTGACAGTACGCCTCCAGCTTGGGCATGTGCCGGTACATGAAACGCCGGTCCTGGCAGATGCTGTTGCCACACAGCGGAGATTTTTTCGGGTTCACGTACTCGGTAATGAACTCGATGGTACGGGCTTCTGCCGTGGCTTCGTCGATCGTACTGGCACGCACACGGTCGGTCAGGCCACTGTTGCCGTGGTGCGTGGAATTCCATTCATCCATGCGTTGCAGCACCGCGTCCGTCTGATGAATGACGATCTCGGGCCCTTCCGCCAATACATTCAGGTCAGCGTCGGTAATGACCGTGGCAATCTCGATAATATAATCGGTGTCCGGGTCGAGGCCGGTCATCTCGAGATCAATCCAGATCAGGTTGGTATCCTTGGACATAAATTTCCGGCTTTGCCCCGTGAACCCAGCTTATCTGCCAGTGCAGGGAGAATAATGGCCCAATCGCGTGCGATCGTCCAACCACCGGCCCGCTACGCGATGCCCGGCCGATGAGCCGCCGCAAGCTCTCCGAGTTGCAGCGCCGGCGAATTTCCCGGCGTCAGGCCGACCTCGTCAACCGACCCGACGGAGCACCGCTGCAGGTGGGCCAGGTGGTCGCCCGACTGGGCCGGCATGCAGAAGTCCGGGCTGCCAGTGGCGATCTGGTGCATTGCGACATTCGCGCGAGTCTTTCAGGTGACATTGTCTGCGGCGACTGGGTGCAATGGTGGCAACAGGACACGGAACGGGGCGTCATCGAACACTGCCAGGAACGCCGCAGCGCCCTGCGTCGCCCCGGCAGCCGCGGGGAAAGCCGCGTGGTTGCGGCCAATCTCGACAAACTCTTCATCGTTGCAGCCGTACGACCGGCCCATGACACGCGCCTGCTGGATCAGTACCTCGTCAATGCCGAATACAGCGGCATCGAACCGGTACTGGTCCTCAACAAGTGTGATCTGCCGGAGAGCGAGGCGGCGCGTGCAGCGCTGGGCCTGTACGAGGACATCGGATACCAGGTGCTGTACTGCAGCGCCTCTGATGGAGCCGGCCTGGATGTGCTCCGTGCCACAGTGGACCGCAGTACCTGCGCACTGGTTGGCCAGAGCGGCGTCGGCAAGTCATCGCTGATCAGTCAACTGGTGCCTGAGGCAGACCCGGCCATCGGCTCCCTCAGCGTGGCACGCGCCGTTGGCCGTCACACCACCACCACGGCACGCATGTACCCCTTTGCCGACAACGGCTGGCTGATCGATGCCCCCGGGATTCGCGAGTTCCCGCTTATGCCCATGCCGCGTGAGGAACTGCAGCGCTGTTTTCCCGATTTCCGCGCACTGCTCGGTGCCTGCCGCTTTCACAACTGCCGACATGAAGATGAGCCGGGCTGCGCGTTGCGCGATGCGGTACAGACTTCGGCCATACTTGCCTGGCGGCTCGAACACTTTCGTGAGTTCGCCGCGAGCATGGAGGAATTCACAAAGCGATGAGCAGCCCGGCCGGGGCCACGGACCCAGCACAACAATGGGTGCGCAAACTGACCGCGTCCGCGCTGCCGGTGTTCCCGCGAACGGCCAGCGACCTGCGCAACGCGCTCGCTGGCGGCAACGAGAGCATGCGCAGTCTGGCGCGTATTGCTGCGACCGACCCGGCCTTCGCATTTCACGTTTTACGCGAGTCCAACGCGCTCGCCAGCAACAGCGACAAGGTGTTTTACGACCTCGAACATGCCATGAGCGTACTGGGCATGCAGCGCGTCCGGGCGCTGATCGACCACCTGCCCGCACTGAACAGGGACGGAACCGATCATGCCGCCTACCGCTCACAACTTGCGATCAGTCATCATGCCGGATTGCTGACCCAGTCCTGGCTGGAATTTCGCAAACGGCCCATGCCACACGAAGCGCGTTGGCTGGCCACCCTGCGCACCCTGCCGCTGTGGTCCATTGCCTTCAATGATGAGCGCGCCCTGCAGAGTTTGCAGCGCGCATTCGCCGGGCCCCGCAGGGATTTCTCCGCACTGCTGCAGCGCATGTTCGGCTGCTCCTTTGAGCACCTGACCGGCGCTCTGTTCTCGCACTGGAAGCTGGCCGCGTTCATCCAGCCCCTGCTGGCGCATGAGCAGCAATGCAGTCGGCGGCTGCTGGGCGCACTGGCCAGACTGGGCGATATGCCCCGCGAGCAACGTGCCGGTACCGCCTTTCCACACCGTGTTCTGCTCAACGAGAACCTGACTTTTGCCGTCGTCGCCAACGGATTGTCCCTGCAGGCCGACATCCACTGGTTCACACGTGGCACCCTGCGGATGCAACGGGCAGCCGCCGGACTGCTGAACCTTTCCGTGCCGGCAGCGACCCAGCGCATTCATGCCCACGCCGCGATGGCAGCCCGTTCGATCGGTGGGCACGCCGGTGGCGCACCAGCCGCCGCGTTACTGGATAGCGCCCCGTGTTTGCACAGACCCGTCACCCCGCGAAAACCAGCGCCGGCCCGGAAGGCAAACCGTCCGGCCGCGGAGATCGACGCACCCGGACCCGCCGTCCCTCCCGTCCCTCCTTCCAAAGAGAAGCTGAAGCAGGCGTTGACAGCGCTGCGCGATCACAGCGGCGCCGCATCCGGCATCCCGGGGATCCTCCGTGCCCTGCTGACCGGCCTTCACCAGGGTGTGGGCCTCGCCCGCGTCCTGGTACTGGCGCGCTCCAGGGAGGAAAAGCTGCTGTTGCGCCTGCAGGCAGGCCTGAATGAAACCGCGCGAACTGCCCTCGCAGGTGAGGATTTTCTCGCCAGAAAAAGCCTGTTCACGCAGGTGCTCAGCCAGAAAGGGTTTGTGCGCGGAGCGGGCGAGCGTCGGGCTGTACTGCACCAGGCGCTCCCGGATGCACTACGCGCCGCGTTGCGGCCCCATAGTTTCGTGTTGGGCGCCCTGCCGCTGCACGGACGGCCTGGCATCCTGATCTATGCCGACGCCGGCAGCGTGACCACCGATATCTCCGAGCCCCAGTACAACACATTCCGGAAAGTGTGCCAGGAAGCCGGTCTGGCGCTACGCCGGCTGGAAATGGGCAAGTAAGCCAGCGCGCTTCCCGCTAGAATGGAGCGCACAACGCGCGAATGCCCCGCGCAGGAAACGGAATGGAATCTTGAACGACACGCCGAATCTGCCCTTGCTGATTGAGTGCACCCAGACACCAGATCCTGGCAACCTGCCCGGTGTCCTGCTGGTGGATGTGTGCCGCGATGAAACCTACGCGCAAATTCATCTTCCCGGCGCAGTGCATGTGTCGCCGGCCGAACTGGTGAGTGGCGAACTGCCCGCATCCGGCAAGCTGCCGCCGGCAGAACGAATCAGCCAGACCCTGGCACGCATTGGTTGGACGCCGGATCAGCATGTCATTGCCTATGACGACGAGGGCGGCGGCTGGGCCGGCCGCCTGCTGTGGACGCTGGAGATGCTGGGGCATCAACAGTACTCCTATCTGGACGGCGGCCTGCGCGCCTGGCTGGATGCCGGGCTGCCGGTAACGAATGTGACAGCGAACCCGGCGCCCTCGACGCTGACACTCTCCTGGCAGGACGGGCCCGCGGTCGACCTGGATTACCTGCGCACCCACACCGTGGGTGACAACCTGTCGATTTGGGATGCACGGTCCCCCGAAGAGTTTGATGGCAGTCGCATGGCGGCCCGCAAGTCGGGACATATCCCCGGCGCGGTGAACTACGAATGGACTCGCGCAATGGACAGTGAGCGCAGCCTTCGCGTGCGCGACCTCGCGGCAGTGCGCGCGGAACTGGCCGCCCTCGGCATCGAAGGGCACAAGACGATCGTGACGCATTGTCAAACCCATCACCGTTCCGGCTTCACCTGGCTGGTCGGCCGTCTGCTGGCATTTCCGGACATCCGGGCCTATCCCGGCTCCTGGTCCGAATGGGGCAATCATCCAGACACACCGGTGGAGACAGGATCCGCATGACACCGACTCAGAAATCTTTCGTGCTGCTGCAGCACGCTTTGCCGCAACACCTGCTGTCACGGGTCGTCGGGCGAATTGCCGCGAGCGAACGGGACTGGATTCGCAAGCCTTTCATCCACCGCTTCATCAATGCCTACGATGTCGACATGTCCGAAGCCGCCGAGCCGAACCCGGACGCCTACCGCAACTTCAATGACTTTTTCACCCGGGCGCTGCGACCGGGAGTGCGTGGCGAGCCGACCACTGCCACGGCGATTGCCAGCCCTGCCGACGGCGCGATCAGTCAGATCGGCGATATTGCAGACGACCGCATCTACCAGGCCAAGGGGCAGAGTTTCGGCTTGACCCAGCTGCTGGGTGGGGACGAGCAGCGTGCCGCGGCATTCCGCAATGGCACGTTTGCAACGATTTACCTGTCACCCCGTGACTACCATCGCGTGCACATGCCTTTTACCGGCACGTTGCGTGAGATGGTGTACGTACCAGGACGGCTGTTTTCCGTGAATGAAACCACTGCGCAGGGCGTCGACGGGTTGTTTGCCCGTAATGAGCGGATGGTGGCCCTGTTTGATACGGCAATCGGCCCCATGGCCGTCGTTATGGTCGGCGCCATGATCGTGGCCGGCATTGAAACCGTGTGGGCGGGGCGGGTCGCTCCTGCCGAAGGGCGGATTGCCGTGACGCAGTACGGGCAGGACACCGCGCCCATCACCCTGCAACGCGGCGATGAACTGGGCCGTTTCTACCTGGGTTCCACCGTGATTCTTGCGTTCCCACCGGGCCGGGCCGACTGGAACACCGGCTGGCAGGCCGGTGCGACTGTGCGGCTGGGCGATCCTCTGGGCGAAACCTTTACAGCGCCGGCTGGGTGAAGGGCATTACTTCCGCGATCGACTGCGCGCCCAGCAGACACATCAACAGGCGGTCCACGCCCAACGCGGCACCCACGCAGTCCGGCAAATCGGACAGAGTCGCTGCCAGCGCCTCGTCAGGCGCCACCGTCGGCAGGCCACGCGCACTGCGTAGTGCATTGTTGGCCGCCACCCGCTCGCGGTAGACAGTGCCATCGCGCAGTTCGACTGCGGCGTTTACCAATTCCATGCCCTGATGGAAAATCTCGAATCGCTGCGCCCGCGGCACACCGGCATCATCCGGTGCCACGGTCGACAACTCCGATTGCGCAGCGGGAAAACCGGCGATCACCGTCAGGGCTTCGGGCGTTAATGCGGGCCGGATTCGCGCCTCAAACAACAAATCCAGACTTTGATCCGGCGCGGTAGCGGCGCCCAGGATCTGCACCGCGGCCTGCTGCAGGGCCTGGGGCGAAGCCTGATCCAGGTCCAGCCCCACGTGCTCGGCAAACAAATCGTAGAAACTCGCTTGCTGTACCGGCAGCGCCCCGAGGCAAACCTGCAACAAGTCGATACAGTCCGTTTCCAGCGCGGCCAGGGGCCGGCCTGGCAGATACCACTCGAGCATCGTGAACTCGCTGTTGTGCAGGCGGCCATTCTCTCCACGCCGAAATACATGCCCAAGTTGGTACAGCCCGGTCGGGTGCAGTGCCAGCAGACGCTTCAGCGCGAACTCAGGGGACGGCTGCAGAAACCAGGTCGCACCGTCGGGCATGCCAACGGGAAACGTATCCAGCCCGGGTTCCGCCGGGGTGGCCGGATACAGCACCGGTGTATCCACTTCCAGCAACCCGCGCTCGCTCATGAAGCCGCGCAATTGCGCCAGCAGAGCGGCGCGCCGTTCCAGCGTCGGGCGGGAAATCACCGAATGATACGAGAACGGGTCGCCGCCTATTTGACCCGGTTGACGTACTCACCGGTGCGGGTATCGACCTTGATCGTCTCGCCCTGATTGAGGAAGAGTGGCACCTTCACGACCGCGCCGGTGGCGAGCTTCGCCGGCTTGGCGCCGCCACTGGCGGTGTCACCCTTCAGGCCGGGATCGGTCTCCACAATCTCGAGTTCAACGAAATTGGGCGGAGAAACTGCCAGCGGATTGCCATCCCACAGGGTGACGATGCAGGTGTCCTGCTCCTTGAGCCACTGTGCTGAATCACCAACCGCTGCCTCACCGGCGGCAACCTGCTCAAACGTTTCCGGGTGCATGAAATGCCAGAAGCTGCCATCGTTGTAGAGATACTGCATGTCGATGTCCATGACATCTGCCGCCTCGATGGATTCCCCGGACTTGAAGGTGCGCTCCCAGACCCGGCCGGACTTGAGATTGCGCAGCTTGACGCGGTTGAATGCCTGGCCCTTGCCAGGCTTCACAAACTCGTTCTCAAGGATGTTGCAGGGATCCCCCTCCAGCATGACTTTCAGGCCGGAGCGAAATTCATTGGTAGAATAAGTCGCCATGGAATCTTCCTTCGCGCAATCCGCCGGCGACACCGATCACGCCGATCATGAAGACGCGCATCATACCCTCATCCCCACAGCCCGCCCAGAGGGTGGAAGCGACTGGACCGTCTGCATGCGGCAGGCCGTTCGCTCGCTCGACCAGCTGCTGGCGCAACTGGAACTCAGCGCCGCATCCGTGGGCGTGTCCGAGGCGGCTGCCCGGCAGTTTCCGGTGCTGGTCACGCCGGAGTGGATGGCCGCGATGGAGAGGGGCAATCCACAGGACCCACTGTTAAGGCAGGTGTTGCCGGATGCGCGCGAGGAACAACCGGTACCGGGATTCACGTCCGACCCGCTGCAGGAGGTCGGCACACAGGCCACCGCCGGGATTGTCAGAAAGTACCGCGGCCGGGCACTGCTGATTGCCACCGGTGCCTGCGCAGTCCATTGCCGGTATTGCTTCCGGCGGCATTTTCCCTACCAGGAGGCGGGTATGACCGCCAGCCGCTGGAACACCGCCTTTGCCGAACTGCGTGCGGACCCCACCTTGCGCGAAGTCATTTTCAGTGGGGGCGATCCGCTGGTCCTCGGCAACCGGCCACTGGGCAGGATGGTTTCCGACCTGTCCGGTCTGCCCCAGCTGCGCTGGCTGAGGTTCCATACCCGTCTGCCCCTGGTGCTGCCGGAGCGTGTCGATGCCGGGCTGTGCGAAATGCTGTCTGCCACCGGCCTGCCCACGGCACTGGTGATTCACTGCAATCACCCCCATGAGCTGACCCCGGGCGCCCGTGCAGCGCTGCGCCGCCTGCGGGACTGCGGTGTCACGCTGCTGAATCAGTCCGTGCTGTTGCGAGGCATCAATGATGAGCCGGACGTGCTCATCCGGCTCAGCGAATCCCTTTACGCAGCCGGTGTCCTGCCCTACTACCTGCACCTGCTGGATCCGGTTGCCGGCGCCGCGCACTTTCTGGTGGAGGATGCGTCCGCACAAGTCCTGCATGCCAGTATAAAGGCGCGCCTGCCCGGCTACCTCGTGCCCCGGCTGGTGCGGGAAATTCCCGGCGAGGATGCCAAAAGCTGGGTGAGATGACATACGCAAACCAGCAGGGTTGTATGTATACTGGCTAGAACTCCATGTTCAGCACGCCGACGCCCAGATGGAAGAGCATTTCGAACTTCCAGAGCCCGATTTGGAAGAATTGAGCTTCTGCGAAACCAACGATGAGGCGTTCACCAATTGGCTCGCCTCCCTTCCCATGGCCAATATTGGGGAGACCTCGCGCCAGCTTTTTCACGCGCTGGGCGAGATCGTCCATCTGCAGTGCAGCCCGGATCAACGGTTTTCCTTCCTTGAGGCCATCCGGGCCAGCCTCCATTACATTGGCAAATCACTGGAAAAGCACTTCGTTACCCAGGCGGTGATTCTGGATGAACACCAGCTAAGCGTTGCGAACCTGGTCCAATCGATGCAGATGCAGTTCGCGGCCGGCTATCAGCTGGTCATCCATGGCCTGCTGGAGGGGCATGGCGTTGGGGAACACGGTGAACTGATGCTGACCACCGCAATCCACCGGGCCATCTCCGAACTCGGGCTGACCGCGCTGCGGTCCTGCCAGATGTACGCAGGCGCACCCAGTAATGTCTGGCGGAAGCTGCACTGGCTCTATGAAACGGCAGAAGAGAAAAACCTGCTGGCCGCCGAGTGCATCGATCCGGAGAACAGGCACAGTGCCCGCACCGACATTGAGACCAATTACAAGCGCCTGCTGTTGCTCGGTTGCTGCAAGCCGAATCAGCTGCGCCCGCGCGAACTGGAAGCGATTTTCCATGCGCTGGAGTTCTGGGCACGGCTGACCGAGATTCACCTGAAACCGGTGTCAGAGGACCTGTTCAGCTTCCACCTGACAGAGGACCGCCTGGTCGGCTACCGCAAGCTGGCCGGCGATGAAGGTGATGATGCGCACTGGCGTGGGCTTTGCACCAGCGCGCTGGTCGAGGCGCTGCAGCTGCGCGCGAATGAACTTGCCGAGGGCGGGAGTCTGTCCACCGGCAAGGATCGGCTGGAGATCCCTGACGGCATCACCCTGCCGATCATCAATCACCTGCTGCACTCTTGGGGCGCCTTTTTCGATCGCGGTGACGGGCGTGTGACCGTTAACGATGAGGTCAAAGTCTGTATCGGGCTTACGGCCGTCCAGTATTTCGTCTCCGGGATGATCGACTTCAACCTGCAGATGAGCGGCGGCAAGACCCTGCACGGCGTGGGCGGCAACCCGTTCATGGAGGGCACCCTTCGAAACCGCCCTACCGCGGGCGATGACGCCTGGGGCTCTGCATTTGATGCGGGCGGCGGCGGCTTCGGCAGCCTGGACGTGCGGCGGCTGGAGGATCTGCTGGGCGTGGGGAATCGCAAGCGGCCACCGCAGGTACGCGCCAAGAAAGCGGAGACCTGGGAAGAGCGCGTTGACAAGACGCCGCGTCATCCGGTCTTCAACCTGCACCTTGTGGATACCAGTCCGGGCGGGCGCTGTATCTCATGGGGTGCCCAGCCTTCCGACCGCGTGCAGGACGGGCAGATGGTCGCGTTCCGCGAAACAGAAGATGTGCCGTGGACAATCGGCGTCGTGCGTTGGATTCAGCACCGCAACAATGAACTACGCACCGGCGTGGAGATTCTCGCACCGGCTGCACTCGGCTGTGGCGCGGCGGTGATCCTGCGCGATCGACCGGCTGCGGATTACATGCGCGCGCTGGAGTTACCGGCGATGGAGGCGGTCGGGCAGAAGGCGACGCTGCTGGTGCCCAACGTACCCTTCAAGGAAAACTGCAAGATCTGGATCAACCGCTTCGGAAAACTCGAGAAAGCCATTCTCGAGCGCTGCCTGTTCACCACCGGCAGTTTCGCGCACTTTGAGTATCGCTCCCTCGAAGTCGCCGAGATTGATCCTGAGGAAAAAGCGTCGGGCATGAAGTTGCAGGTGCACAGGCGCGCTGAAGAGCCGAAGAAAAAACCAGACAAGGGGCTCCCCGGCTTTGACAGCATCTGGGAAGACCTTTGACGGCTGCTATCCACGGAATCGCTGCTTGAGCTACCATACTGAGCAGATTGCCACCGGCAGAGTCTGCCGGCCTCACTCCGCCAGGAAATCGCCTGTTTCATGAGCAAAGAAGACGATATTGTTCATCTGCTTCTGCTGACCGAAACCCAGAACGAGGGGGAGCAACTGGTCAGCCTGCTGCGGAATCGTGGCTACGCGACGCGGGCACATCACATCTCTTCGAGCGACGATCTGGAAAGCAACCTGCAAAACCGCGAATGGGACCTGCTGCTGGCCCAAAGTGAAGCTCACGGCATGCAGGCCAAGGCCTGCATCGAGGCCGTGAAAGGCAGTGGCAAGCATTTCCCGATGATCATCCTGAGTCCGAACGGTGACTCGGAAACCATCACGGCCGGCCTGCAAATGGGCGCCAGTGACGTGGTTCCCGTGGGTGAGGATGAACGCATCTCCCTGGTGATCCAGCGGGAACTCAACAGCCTGGCGGACCGCAAGCGTCGTATTCGCGCCGAGAATTCGCTGGAGGAAATCGACAAGCGCTGTCAGCTGCTGCTGCACAGTTCACGGGATGCCATTTCCTACGTCCATGACGGCATGCATATCTATGCCAATGAGACCTACATGGAAATGTTTGGCTATGACGACCCGGAAGAACTGGAATGCACGCCACTGGTGGACCTGATCCAGCCGGACAGCCTGACAGAGCTGAAAGAACGCCTGAAAAAAGTCAGTACAGGGGGCTCCATGGAAGAGGAGTTTGACTGTACCTGCGTCAACGCCGGCGGCAGCGAGTTCAGCGGACGCATGTTCCTCTCGCCCGCCCGGTACGACGGCGAGGAGTGCACGCAGGTGCTCATCCGTACCTCCTCAGTGGACAGCGCTGAGTTTGAGGAGCGCCTCAAGGAAGCGACCAGCCACGATCAGTTGACGGGCTTGTACAACCGGCCGTATTTCTCGGCAGCGGTCGAAAAGGCGGTAGCCCAAGCCCAGGGTGGCGGCGACAACATGGCGTTGCTGTATGTCGGTCTGGACCACTTCGACAAGACGCGCGCCGAACTGGGTATGGCCGGCGGTGACCGGATTCTCAAACAGGTGGCAGAACTGCTGCAGAAAATCTTTGGCAACGACAAGCTGATCGCGCGTTTCGCTGATGACGTGTTCACCGCGCTGCTGCCCGCGCAAGACGGTACCAAGGCCGTCGAACTGGGCACAGAAATTCAGAAAACCATCGCCGAGCAACTGTTTGACGTGCACGACAAAACCGGGCGCGCGACCGCCTCAGTCGGCATTTCGGTGATCGACAAGCTCACGCCATCCGCCAACGAGGCAACCACCCGCGCGCACTCGGCTGTGGAAAAAGTCCGCGAGTCGGAAAGCGGAGGCAATGGCGTCCATCTGTATGACCCAGCCAAGGACGCCGGCGCCGGGGGCAGCGTTTCGCAGGTTGAAAAACTGCAGCGCGCAGTGGAAGGCGAGCGATTCAAGGTCATGTTCCAGCCGGTGATCTCCCTCATGGGCGAAACCGAGGAGATCTATGAAGCCACCATGCGCATGCTGGAAGAGGACTCCGACGACGAACTGCCGCCCGGAAAATTCCTGGAAATTGCAGCAGAGGCCGGTCTCGGCGCGCAGATCGATCGCTGGGCGACCCTGAACTGCATCAAGACACTCGCCTCCCATCGTGCCAAAGGTCACGAGACCACGCTGTTCATCAACCTCACCCACGCGTCCCTGACCGATGCGAGCTTCGCAGGTTGGGTGGCGAAGGCCGTGAAGGCATCCAAACTTCCACCCGAGAGCCTGGTCTACCAGTTCCGCGAAATGGAAGTGGTGAACTACCTGAAGAAAGGCAAGGAGACCCTCAACGCGATACGCGATATCGGCTGCCGGATTTGTCTGAAGCACTTTCAGGGCAGCGATGCGAGCTTTGATCTCTTCAATCACTTCGGCAGCGATTTCATCAAGATCGACGGCAGCTTCACACGCGCCATGGACAAGCCGGAAGGCAAGGAAGAGATGAGGGGCCTGGTGAAGCGGCTGCAGAGCGCAGAAAAAACCGTCATCGTACCCATGGTCGAGAATGCCAATATGATCCCGACGCTGTTCAGTGCCGGCGTCAAATTCATCCAGGGCTATTACTTCCAGGCGCCGATGAATTCCATGGACTTCAACTTCGCCGGCGAAGAGTCCTGACCCATCCTATTCGACCGGTGAATCCTCGACATCCAGGTCGTTGAAGCCCAGCAGATACAGCACACCATCCAGACCCAGTGTGGAAATCGACTGCCGCGCCGTTTCGCGCACGATGGGCTTGGCGCGAAAGGCGATGCCGAGTCCGGCCGTTGCCAGCATGGGCAAGTCGTTCGCACCATCACCAATGGCGATGACCTGCTCCAGGCGGATGCCCTCCCGCTCGGCAATCTCGCGCAGCAGCTCTGCCTTGCGCGGACCGTCGATGATGTCGCCCACGACACGCCCGGTGACCACGCCGTTTTCGATTTCGAGCTGATTGGCATACACGTAATCAATCCCAAGACGCTGCTGCAGGCGTTCACCGAACCATCGAAACCCACCGGACAGGATCGCCGTCCGGTAGCCCACGGACTTCAGTGTGCGCACCAGGCGCTCGGCGCCCTCGGTCAGCGGCAGCCGGTCGGCGACCTTCTCCAGCACGCTGGCGTCGAGCCCCTGCAACAGCGCGACACGGGCGGCCAGACTGGCACGAAAATCCAGCTCCCCGCGCATGGCCTGCTCGGTGACCCGCCCGACTTCTTCGCCCACTCCCGCCTCACGGGCCAGCTCATCGATCACTTCAGTTTCGATCAGGGTCGAATCCATGTCGAATACCACCAGGCGCCGGTGGCGGCGGAACACCGAGTCGGTCTGGAAGGCGATATCCACATCCAGCTGGCTGGCAATCTCCATGAAGTCCGCCCGCATCGCCTCCGGATCACGTGGCTCGCCACGCACCACCAGCTCGACGCAGGCGCGACTGCGCCCATCCGGAGAATCCAGCGGAATTCGCCCGGACAAACGCTTGATATCGGCAATATTGAGGCCCTGTGCGCTGACCACCGCACTGATACGCGCCAACTGCTCGCCGGAAACACAGCGGGTCAGCAGGGTGATGATGTGCCGGTTCTTGCCGGAACCGGCCAGCCAGTGCTGGTAACTCTCCGGGCTGACCGGCTCAAAATGGACATCCAGCCCGGTCTCCTGGGTATGAAAGGTCAGCTCTTTCAGCAGCCGGGCGGAATGGTCCTCCTCTGCCAGTTCCACCAGCATGCCCAACAGCAGCCGGTCATGGATGACGGCCTGACCGATGTCGAGTACATCAGCACCATGGTTGGCGAGAATCCCGGAGAGGGCCGACGTAATGCCGGGACGATCCTTGCCGGTGATCCGGATCAGCATCAGCTCACGCATGAACGCATTCCTGTTCCAAAACGCAATGTGGGACCGAAGTCACGGGCCGTGTTGTAGAATAGCGGCCATGACCCAATGATTTCGGCTGGAACATGTTAACGCATCGACTGTACCGCCGGATTCTCCTTCACACACTGGCGCTTTGCGCCTTGTTCGCGCTGACCCTGAGTGGATTGGCGGAACTGCATTCGCAGAAGCAGCTGACTGGTTTTCTGCAACAGTCTGCGAAGCCGGTGGCACGCCTGACCGCCGCGCGCATTGCAGAGTACGCCCTCGCCAATGACGTGCTCGCCATGAACCTCCTTTTGAGTGCACTGGTGGAGGACCCGGCCATCCGAAGTGCACAGCTTTTCGGTGTGGACCACCGGTTGATTGCCGCCGCGGGCGAAATGCCGGCGCTGGACGCGCCTGCCGATGACGGCCGCCAGCGAGCGGGTGAGTTCGTGGTGATCCAGCCGGTCAGCTATGACAATGTACTCGCCGGTCATCTGCGGCTCAGCTGGAGCCTGCAGGGTTTGCGGGCGTATCGGATGGAACTGCGCATGCTGCTGGCCATTGCCTGCCTGGTGCTGTTCCTGGTCGCGCTGTTTTTTACTCATCGTCTCGGCCGGGACCTGCGCACAGCGACCAGTGAAATCGCCCAGCGGCTGGAAGGGATGGGCCTGGAGCCGGATCGCGAGGAAACGCAGGCCAGCGACGAACTCGGGCAGATTGTCATCCGGTTGCAGGACGTATCCGGCGCGCGGGAATCCCTGCCCGGGCGCGAGTCGGCGCGCTCGCCACTGAAACCCAGCGCCGGTGCCAGTGCAGAACTTTGTAGTGTGCTGGTGATGGAGCCAGTGGGCCTGCACGCATTACTCGATCAGTTCGAAGCTGAACACATCAACGGCGAACTGCGGCGCAGTTATGAGCTGGTGCGTCGCTGTGCCAGCCTGTACCAGGCACGCAACTGCCTGATCGAACACAACCGGGTCCTGCTCCTGTTTACCGGCGGCAGTGATGATGAACCCGAGATGTTCCGCTCCATCTGTTGCGCGCGCCTGATCATGCAACTGTTGCATCGGATGCGCAGTGAACGCACTGCCGGCGGCGGGCCACGTCTGCACTTCCGTGGCCTGGTGCACGCCGGCGACATCTTCCTCCCGGAAGAACTGCACGAAGAAGTTCATCTGGCGGAGCTCGATGGCGACGAGGGCGCGGTGGTCCGCATGGCCGCGCGCATGCTGGAGCACGCCGGCAAGGATGAAGTGCTGGTGACAGCCGCCGCGATTGACCACCCGACGGTGCTGGAGAAGACCCGGCTCGGAAATGCCCGCAGGGCGCGGACCCGGCAGTCAGAAGGGCCGCTGGAGCTGTTCCCGATCGCCGGCCTGGCGCCCGGCTATGAGATTCTGCAGGAACGCCAGGGCGAGAACCTGCTTTACACGGCACGCGTGTAGAACACGCCGGCCAACCCCGTGTGAGAAAAAGAAAGAACAGCCGGGTCGTGGTCTGGCCCGCGCTCACTCCACGCTGAGCGCGTCGACCTTCTGAAACCCGCGCGGCAGATTGTTCCCGCGCCGGCCGCGCTCCCCGCGGTAGCCCTCCAGATCAGCACTTTTCATGCGCAGATAGCGCTTACCGGAGTGCACAATCAACTCCTGCCCATCCCGGATCACGGCCACCGCCACCACGAGTTCTTCCCGTGCGGACGCCTTTGCGCCTGGAATACCGATGATCTTGTTCCCCTTGCCCCGTGACAATTGCGGCAGGGTGGCTGCCGGGATGACCAGCAGCTTGCCGATGTTCGTCACCGCCGCAATCTCACAATGCGCAGCATCCTCCACCATGGCGGGCGTCAGGACGCGTGCATTTTTGGACAGGGTCAGCACCGCCTTGCCGTTCCGGTTGCGTGTCTGGAACTCACCCAGCTTGCCGATGAAGCCATAGCCGGCATCCGAGGCCAGCAGGACCAACTCATCCGGCATGCCGATCATGACACCCGCAAACTGTGCGCCTTGAGGCGGACTCAGCCGGCCCGTCAGTGGTTCACCCTGCCCACGCGCGGAAGGCAGGCTGTGCGCCGGCAGCGTGTAAACACGTCCCGTCGTATCAATGAAAGAAGCCTGCTGCGTGGTGCGCCCACGTGCTGCCGAAAGGAACCCGTCACCAGCCTTGTAATTCAGCTCCCGGGGATCGATGTCATGACCTTTGGCCGCACGTACCCAGCCTTTCTCCGAGAGCACGACGGTGACCGGTTCACTGGGCACCAGATCCATTTCCGACAAGGCTTTTGCTTCGGCACGCTGCACGATCGGCGAGCGCCGCGCATCACCGTACTGCTCGGCATCCGCGACCAGTTCCTTGCGGATCAACGTTTTCAGCCGCGTCTTGGAGCCGAGTGTCTGCTCAAGTTGTTTGCGCTCTGCTTCCAGGTCCGCCTGCTCGCCACGGATCTTCATTTCCTCCAGCTTGGCGAGGTGGCGCAGCTTTAGTTCCAGAATCGCCTCGGCCTGAATGTCGGACAGCGAGAAGCGCTTCATCAGCACCGGTTTCGGCTTGTCCTCGTTGCGGATGATGGCGATCACTTCATCAATGTTCAGGAAGGCAATCAGCAGGCCGTCGAGGATGTGCAGCCGGTCCACCACCTTGTCGAGCCGGTACTGCAACCGCCTGCGCACAGTTTCCGTGCGATAAACCAGCCACTCCTTCAACATGCCGAGCAGGCTGTGCACGCGGGGCCGGCCGTCCAGGCCGATCACGTTCATGTTGACGCGATAGGTCTTCTCCAGCTCGGTGGTGGCAAACAGGTGCGCCATCAGACCATCCACATCCACCCGGCTGGAACGCGGCACAATGACGATTCGGGTCGGATTCTCATGGTCAGACTCATCGCGCAGGTCGGCCACCATGGGCAGCTTTTTGGCCTGCACCTGGGCCGCGATCTGTTCGATCACGCGCTCTCCCGACGCCTGATAGGGCAGCGCAGTAACAATGATGTCACCCTGCTCGCTGTGGTAGACGGCCCGCATCCGAACGCTGCCACGACCGGTCTGATACATCTCCACCAGATCATCGGGCGGCGTGATGATTTCTGCCTCGGTCGGAAAATCCGGCCCCGGCACAAACTGCACCAGTTCTTCCAGCGTGGCTTTCGGGTTTTCCAGCAGATGGACACAAGCGCCCACCACCTCGCGCAGGTTGTGGGGCGGAATATCCATCGCCATGCCAACGGCGATGCCGGTACCACCATTCAGCAGCACGTTCGGCACGCGGGCCGGCAGTACCACCGGCTCCTCCAGCGTGCCATCGAAATTGGGACCCCAGTCGGCCGTGCCCTGACCAAGCTCACTCAGCAACAACTCGGCATAGGGTGCCAGGCGTGCCTCGGTATAACGCATCTGTGCAAAGGATTTCGGGTTGTCTGCCGAACCCCAGTTACCCTGCCCGTCAATGAACGGATAGCGATAGGAAAACGGCTGCGCCATCAGCACCATGGCTTCGTAACAGGCGGAATCCCCATGCGGATGGAACTTGCCCAGCACATCACCCACGGTGCGCGCGGACTTCTTGAACTTGGCGCCGGCTTTCAGGCCCAGTTCCGACATCGCATACACAATCCGTCGCTGCACCGGTTTCAGACCATCGCCGATGTTCGGCAGGGCGCGATCCAGGATCACGTACATCGAATAATCGAGGTACGCCTTTTCGCTGTACTCGCTGAGCGCCTGCCGCTCGAAGCCTTCGTTGATTACTGATTCATCCATGAGGGTGTTCCAGTCGATTACTCAAAAATAGTACTGCGTGTAATTCAGAGCGGTAGCGCAAACCGGCAGAGACAACAGCCGACCGGTGTCGACGAGCGCCGAACGGGCTGCCCGCCGTCACATCAAATGTCTGCCAGATTGCCGTATTGCTCCAGCCACTTCTTGCGGTCGGCGGCACGCTTGCGCGCCAGCAACATGTCGAGTTTTTTGTGGGTGCCATCCCCGGGCTCCATGGTCAGCTGGACCAGGCGACGGGTATCCGGCGACATCGTCGTCTCGCGCAACTGCAGTGGGTTCATCTCACCCAGCCCCTTGAAGCGCTGGATGCCGACCTTGCCCTTTTTCTTCTCTGCGGCAATTCGGTCCAGCACGCCCTGCTTCTCCGCATCATCCAGTGCGTAAAACACTTCTTTGCCGACATCGATGCGGTAAAGCGGCGGCATGGCCACAAAGATATGGCCGCATTCCACCAGTTTGGGGAAGTGGCGCACAAACAACGCGCACAGCAGCGTGGCGATATGCAGTCCGTCACTGTCGGCATCGGCGAGGATGCATACCTTGCCGTAGCGGAGTTTTTCCAGCGAAATGGCCCCGGGCTCCACACCCACTGCAACGGAAATATCGTGCACTTCTTGGGACCCGAGAATATCCCCGGCATCCACCTCCCAGGTATTCAGAATCTTGCCCCGTAGCGGCATCACGGCCTGGAATTCCCGATCACGGGC
>JBFKXW010000004.1:0-24310 GCA_041637915.1 Pseudomonadales bacterium
CGGTGGTGACGGCGGCCACGGGGGAGCCGGCGGCGAAATCCGGATCCATTACTGGAGTGCCGATCAACGCACGTTCATCCCGGTCAGCAATTTCGGGCCTGGCATCCAGATTGAGAATTTTGGCGGCAAACCCGGCGCCCGCGGCCAGGGCGGTCGCGGTGGCGCAGGCGGTGAAGGTGGTTGGAGCAAGCGCGGCACCGGCCGCACGATCTCCCGCAACGATGGCGAAGCCGGCCGCGACGGTGTGCCGGGTGAGCCCGGCCGGCCCGGCAATAATGGCAAGTTTCTGGTGCAGCCGCTCGCAAAGTCCCCCTGAAGATCGCCGATGCGTCAATCTCCTACAGCACAGAAAGTCCCACGGGGCTGCGTGCTAGCATCCCCGCTCCGTACGTTTACGAGGTGCCAGAAGTGCTCTCACCTGACCTGATCGACCAACTCACGCAGCGCCTGGAACAGTTGCTACCAGCCGGCTCCAACCGGCTGGCCGGCGAATTGCGGCAGAACATCCGGACCTTACTCCAGGAATCCATGTCCCGGCTGGACCTGGTGAGCCGGGAGGAGTTCGAAACCCAGTCGCTGGTGCTGGCGCGCACGCGGGAGAAGCTGGAAGCGATGGAAGCGCAGATCCAGGCACTCGAACAGCTCCTGACGGAAACGTCTGGCACGCCGGAATAACCCGCCCCCGCGTGGTGCATCTGGTTCCAGGGAGGGAACTGCATGTCACTCGCCAAGATCGCCAGCCGTGCGTCGGCCGGTCTGGATGCCCCGGCTGTGCAGGTTGAAGCCCACATCAGCAATGGCCTGCCCAGCGTGAGCATCGTCGGCCTCCCCGAGGCCGCGGTGCGGGAAAGTCGTGAGCGGGTGCGCAGCGCGCTGATCAACTCCGGGTTCAGTTTCCCCGCGCGACGGATCACCATCAACCTGGCGCCTGCAGACCTGCCCAAGGAAGGCGGCCGCTTTGACCTGCCCATCGCGCTGGCCGTATTGGCCGCGTCCGGCCAGATTCCAACCGCTCCGCTGCTCCCCTGCGACTGCATCGGCGAACTGGCCCTCAATGGTGAGTTGCGGGGCGTCAGCGCCGTGCTGCCGGCGGCACTGAAGTCCCGTGAAACCGGGCGAAGGCTGGTTTTGCCCAGCGCGAACGCCGCGGAGGCGGCCTGCGTGCCGAATGCGCACAATCATCCTGTGCCCAGCCTCCTGACACTGTGCAATGCGCTCGCGGCTGGCGACCTGCCCCCTACCGAAGCACGTGTGGATGGGCCCGCTGCGGCCCTGACCCTGCCCGATCTTGCCGAGGTGCGTGGGCAGGCGCTGGCCCGCAGGGCTTTGGAGATCGCTGCTGCGGGTCGGCACAACCTGTTGCTCTGCGGCCCGCCCGGCGCGGGCAAGACGCTGCTGGCAGAAAGACTGCCCGGCATCCTCCCGGCACTCGACACGGATGCCGCCCTGGAGACGGCGAGCATTTATTCAGTAGCTGGCACCCCGCGCCCCGTCTCACACTGGCAGATTCCGCCATTCCGCGCACCCCATCACTCGGCCTCTGCAATAGCACTGGCCGGCGGCGGGAGCATGCCGCGGCCCGGGGAAATTTCACTGGCGCACCAGGGCGTGCTGTTTCTGGATGAACTGCCAGAATTCAGCCGCAGCGCACTGGAGATGCTCCGCGAGCCGCTCGAAAACGGACGCATGCAGATCAGCCGAGCCCGTCAACAAACCTGCTTCCCGGCACGGTGTCAGCTGGTCGCCGCCATGAATCCCTGCCCGTGCGGGCACGGTCCAGCCAGCAGCCAGTGCCGCTGCACGCCGGATCAGGTTGCGCGCTACCAGGGCCGCCTTTCAGGGCCGCTGCTGGACCGGATCGATTTACATGTCCCCGTGGAACCCGTGCCATTGAGCACACTGCTGCAGACCCGGCAACCGGAGGAGGATTCCGCCGCGGTACGAAGCCGTGTGCAGCATGCGCGCGGATTGCTCAATCGCACCGGGCCGGCAGGCCAGGATCCGGCAGAGGCGGTGGCGACCACAGACCGCCGCTGGCTCGCCGAGGCGGCCAGTCGACTTTCACTCAGCGGGCGGGCGCTGCATCGCTGCATCCAGGTAGCCCGCACCATTGCGGCGCTGGCGGAGCAGCCATGCGTCCGGCGCGAACATCTGCTGGAGGCCTTGGGATACCGCGCGGCCGGATTTGCCATGCCGCAGGCTGACGAGCGGGGGGCGATGACTATACTTCCCGCTACCCAGCCGTCCTGACCCAGCCGGAACGCCGTATCATGAAACCGCTCAGCCCTACCGACCAGTCTTTCCTCTGGCTCGAACGACGTCAGCAGCCCATGCACGTGGGCGGCCTGCAATTGTTGCGCTACCCCGAGGATGCACCCCGAAACTGGCTCTATCACGAGATCGCCAAGTTCCGCGATACACCAGCCAACCGGCCGCCATTCAACCAACGCGTCGTGACCCGGCTGGGACAGGCATTCTGGGAAGAAGATGACCATTTCGACATCGAGAACCATTTTTTTCATACAGCACTGCCCCGGCCCGGCCGCATCCGCGAATTGCTCGCCTACGTATCGAAAATGCACGGCACATTGCTTGACCGCTCCTATCCGCTGTGGGAGTTCCACCTGATCGAAGGCCTGAAGAACAACCAGTTCGCGGTCTATACCAAACTGCATCACGCCATGGTCGATGGTGTCGCAGCAATGCAATTGGCGCGCAAATCACTCTCTGAAGATCCCAGTGTCCGCGACACGCCACCACTGTGGGCGATGAGTGTGCCCAGGAAGCCACGCGGCAAGCGGGAGCGCGCCGGTGGACTGGTCAGCAATGCGGTCAGCGCGGTGCAGGGGATCGGGGCGGAAGCGCAGACGCTGGCGCCAGTGCTGATGGAGGTTGCCAAAACGTTGCGGAACAAATCCAGCAATCCGGATTTTGTCTCCATCTTCCAGGCACCACAGTGCATTCTCAATCAGCGCATCAGCGGGTCACGGCGGTTTGCCGCGCAGTCCTACTCGCTGGATCGGATCAAGGCAATCGCCAAGAGCCATGGCGCAACCATCAATGACATTGTGCTGGCGATGTGCGCGCATGCGCTACGCCACTACTTGCAGGACCTCAACGAACTGCCGGACGCACCGCTGGTGGCCATGGTGCCGATGTCGCTGCGCCAGGATGAGAGTGCGGCGGGCAATCAGGTTGGCGTGCTGCTGGCCAACCTCGCCACGCACATCGCCGATCCGGTCAAGCGATTGGAAGTAATACGCCGCTCCATTCAGGACGGCAAACGCCGGATCGAGGGCATGAGCCCGAAGGAAACGCTCTACTACCAGTCGATCATGAATGCGCCGGCCGGCCTCAAGGTGGCGTTGGGCATCCTGCCGGAGTATCAGGCTTTCAACCTGGTCATTTCCAACGTGCCGGGCCCACGCAACCCGCTGTACTGGAACGGCGCGCGGCTGCTTGGCATGTACCCGGTGTCCATCCCGATCGACGGCATGGCGCTGAACATTACGCTGACCAGCTACTGCGACAAGATGGAAGTCGGCCTGACGGCCTGCCGCCGCACACTGCCCTCAATGCAGCGCCTGTTGAAGTATCTGGAGGACAGCCTGGTGGAACTGGAGAAAGCTGCACGATAACGGATTCGACGGGGCATTGCGGCGCTTCTACACGTTTCCTGTGAACCCTTTTGGCTGGCGCCGCGCCTACCCAACGCACGGATCCGGCTTGATCGTTGAAAAAAAGCCCGGGCAAAGCCCGGGCTTACATCGTGCAGGATGATCAGACTGCTTCGCGCAGCGTCTCCTGCGCGTCGTCCTTGAAGTCCACCTCGACAACCTCGTGCGCCGGGTTCGCGATGTAACGCTTGCTGAAGTCATCGGTCATGATGGCCTCAATGCGCAGGGCGTCATACTCACGAATCGCTGCGGCCTCGGCAGCATCCAGCACACCGGCCTGCTGGGCCGAGTCGAGCTGCTCCGCCAGTTCATCACCCACGACCTCGCCACGCTTTTGGGCTTTCAGGAAACGCTCATAAGCCGGTTCGATCTCGCAGAGCTTCTCCCACGCCTTATACACGGCGCCTGTCGCCTGATCCGTGTCCGTTTCTTCGAACACATCGTAGGACAGTCGCTCAAACAGGCCCTGACGCGGCCCGGTCGCCAACATGTGGTCAGCGACTGCTGCATTGAGACGATCATCCGGTCCGAAATGCCGACGACCCAAGGGCTGCACGAACAACTTCAGTACGCGACCCACCGCACGGATCGGGAAGTTGGCACAAAACTCAGCAAAGGCACGATCGATTTCGGCGAGCGAGTAGTCGAGCGCCCATTTCGCGTGCGCCAGGTCCGCTTCCGTTCCGCCCTGATCGCGGTAGTACCACAGTACGGCAGATGCCATGTACAGGTGACTCAGAACATCACCCAGACGAGCCGAGGTCCGCTCGCGCGCCTTCAGACCGCCACCCAGGGACGCCATCGCCACATCGGACGCGAACGCCATGGCTGCACTGTAACGGGATAACTGCCGGTAATAGGGCGCCATCTCTCCGGACTCTGGCGAGCCGGCCAGGCGGGCGCCGGTGAGGCCCAGCAACAGTGCACGCACACCCCGGTTGATGGTGAACCCGATGTGCTGGAAGAACAGGTCATCGAACTGCGCCAGCCCCTTCGCATAATCGGTTTCCCGGGCAGCCTCCATTTCCGGGTACACGAACGGATGGCAGCGAATTGCCCCCTGACCAAAGACGATCAGGTTGCGCGTCATGATGTTTGCACCCTCGACGGTGATTGCCACGGGCATGGCCTGGTAGGGTGCAGCCAGGTAGTTTCGCGGCCCCATCTGGATGGCTTTCCCGCCATGTACATCCATCGCGTCATTCAAAATGGTGCGTGCCGCTTCCGTCATGTGGTACTTCATCATGGCGGTCACCACCGATGGCGCGCAGTGCTGCACTGCACTGGCCGTCAGGTTGCGAGCAGCTTCCATGCGGTAGGTCAGCCCACCGATGCGGCCCAGCGATTCCTGTACACCCTCGAACCTGCCAATGGGAAGCCCGAACTGGCGGCGAATCTTCGAATACGCGGTTGTACTGGCGTACATGCCCTTGGCCGTCGCCGTCGAAATTGCCGGCAGCGAGATGCCGCGACCCGCGGACAGACACTCCACGAGCATGCGCCAGCCTTTGCCGGCCATTTCCGCCCCGCCGATGATGGCATCCAGCGGCACGAAAACATCCTTACCGCGGATCGGCCCGTTCATGAACGCCGCGCCCGGGTAATGACGCCGGCCGATTTCTACACCCGGCGTATCGTGTGGGATCAGGGCACAGGTAATGCCGTAATCCACCGTTTCCGGGTCGCCGAGCAAGCCATCCGGGTCCCGCAATTTGAAGGCGAGACCGACCAGAGTCGCGACCGGTGCCAGCGTGATGTAGCGCTTATTGAACGTCAGTCGCAGCCCGACCACTTCCTCGCCATCGATCTCGCGTTTCTCCACGATACCAAGATCGGGAATCTTGGCCGCATCGGAGCCGGCTTCCACACCGGTCAGTGCGAAGCAGGGAATCTCCTCACCCCGGGCAAGGCGCCCCAGGTACTGCTCCTTCTGCCCCTGGGTCCCGTAGTGCATCAGCAACTCACCTGGCCCGAGCGAGTTCGGCACCATCACCGTCACCGATGCGGCGTTGGAACGGGTTGCGATCTTGGTCACCACGCAGGACTGCGCGTAGGGGGAAAAACCCAGCCCGCCCCACTCCTTGGAGATCAGCATGCCAAAAAAGCCCTTCTCGCCCATGAACTGCCAGACTTCTTCCGGCAGGTCACGCTGCTCGAAGGTGATCTTCCAGTCATCCAGCAAACGGCACAATTCCTCGGTTTCATTTTCGAGGAACGAGCGCTCCTCCTCGGTCAGTTGGGTTTGCGTGAAATCGTGCAACTGCTGCCAATCCGGACGACCCCGGAACATCTCGCCTTCCCACCAGACGTCACCTGCTTCCAGCGCCTCGCGCTCGGTACTGTTCATCTCCGGCAGTGCAGCCCGGAACGGGCCAAATATGAATCGGGTCAGGAAGCGCTGGCGCAGTGTGCGCATATTCAGGACCAGCGCGATGGGGGCAAAGACAGCCGCCGCGATCGCGAACCCAGTGGCTCCAAGGACACCTGTGGCCGACAGCGCCAGCAGGGCTGCCGCACACGCAGCGGTAAATGTCATCAGTCGTGCACCGCGGAAGAGCAGTGTCGTAAACACGCCGACCAGCACGGCAGTGATCAGAAATGTATTCATGTTCGTTTTCCCTCTACAAGGCTGAACCAGGACCCACACCAAAAAGGAAAGATATCTTTTCGGAAATGAATCGGGTCGGAATATACCTAACGTTCGTTAGGTGGTCAACAAAGAGAAAAGACAGATTTCCCATTCTGTGCGACACTGCCTGCAAACGGCGGAAGAACAGCACCAGTGCCTCCATCACGCGCCACCTCCACCCGACGTTACAAGGGCCGCACCTCTGAGCAACTGAGGGAAGAGAGGCGTGAGCGCTTACTAACTGCGGCACTTGAGCTCTATTCGGAGAAGGGCTACGCGAACACCCCGATCGAAACTCTGTGCAGCACCGCCAAGGTCACCACCCGGCATTTTTATGAGCAGTTCAAGGGCAAGGAGGAATTGCTGGCGGCGCTCTTCCGGCACCTGGTCAGTGAAGCCAGCGATGTCATTCGCACCTCCCTGCAGGATGAATCGCTGGAAACACCCAAGCAGATCAGCCATGCCCTGCGCGGTTTTGCCCACTACATGCTGGAAGATCCACGCCGGGCACGGATCATCTGCCTGGAATCAGTGGGGGTCAGCGCCAGCATGGAGCGCATGCGCCGCAAGCTGGTGCACGCGTTCGCCCGCCTCATCAGCGACTACGCCAACTCACTGGCAGCGGATGGATTCCTGCCGGAGCGGGACTACAGCATGAGCGCAGTCGCCATCGTGGGCGCCATCAATGAACTGCTGGTGGAATGGCTGGTGACAGATACCGGCATGAGTGTCGACGACCTCGCCACAGAAATGGTGATCCTGTTTCAGGCGCTGGTGCAGGGCGCCAGCCAGTTCGCGCCCCGCAGCAAGTAACCACGCACTAACCGCGGCGGGATTGCTACACTACGCGGCCCTCCCCGGCGGACCCCAGCGTGCAACTCAACCCGGCCCAACAGCAAGCAGTTCTGCATACCGAGGGCCCGCTCCTCGTTCTCGCCGGCGCCGGGAGTGGTAAGACCCGCGTCATCACCCGCAAGATTGGCCATCTGGTGCAGCAACAGGGACTGCGGGCAGACCGTATTGCGGCGGTGACCTTCACCAACAAAGCCGCCCGGGAGATGAAGGAACGGGTCAGCAAACTGCTGCGCGGGAACGCAGCCCGCGGCCTGCGGGTCTGCACTTTTCACCGGCTGGGCCTTGATATCGTACGCAATGAGGCGGAGCAGCTGGGCCTGCGCAACCCTTTCACGATCCTGGACCCCGCGGATACGACTTCCATTCTCACCGACATCATTCAGGAGCGGGGCGGGCAGGCGGCACTTGCGCAGACCGCCCAGGGGTTGATCTCCGGCTGGAAGAACCAGCTGGTCACGCCGGAGCAGGCGGCGCGCGCAGCGGAGTCGCAGGGGGAGGCAGCGATTGCTGAATGGTATGCAGACTACCGACGCTATCAACACACCTGTAATTCCGTCGATCTGGACGACCTGCTGCTGTTGCCGGTATTGCTTTTCCGTGAGGACGAGGAGGCGCTGGAGCGCTGGCGCAGCCGTATTCGCTATCTGCTGGTCGATGAGTACCAGGATACCAATCTGGCCCAGTATGAACTGGTCCGGCAGCTGGTTGGCTGGCGCGGCTGCCTGACCGTGGTGGGAGATGACGATCAAAGCATTTACGCCTGGCGCGGCGCCCGTCCGGACAACCTGGCCCGGCTGGGGGAGGATTTCCCCGACCTGACCATCATCAAGCTGGAACAGAACTACCGCTCCACCGGCCGCATCCTCAAGGTTGCCAACCAGCTGATCTCAGAAAACCCGCACCTGTTCGAGAAACGCCTCTGGAGCGAACTGGGCTTCGGGCCCGAAGTGCGAATCATCCCCTGCGACGATGAGGAAGCGGAAGCCGAGCGGATCGCCATTGAGATTCAGTCGGCCCGCGCCCGGAAACGGCTCAAGCTGGGCGATTTCGCGGTGCTCTATCGGGGCAACCACCAGGCACGTCCGATCGAACTCGCTTTTCAGCGTCACCGCATTCCCTACCGCGTCAGTGGCGGCACCTCGTTCCTGAACCGTCAGGAGGTGCGCGATGTAGTCGCCTACATCCGGCTGCTGGCCAACCCCGATGACGATGCGGCGTTCATGCGCATCATCAATACCCCCAAGCGCGAAATCGGCCCGGGCACGCTGGAGAAGCTGGCAGCTTTTGCCCGTGAGGAGCGCGCACCGCTCTACACAGCCGCACAACATGGTGCGCTGAGTGGGGTACTGGGCACGCGTGCCGGCTCACGCCTGCATCAGTTCACCAGCTGGCTGGACCACCTGCGCGAGCTTGCAGCCACTGAGGATCCGATCCGGGCGGTTCGGGAAATGCTTGGCGACATGCACTTCGAGCAACACCTGCGCCAGACCGGCAGCACCCAGGCACAGGACTTCCGCGTTGCCAACGTGGAGGCGCTCATCGACAACATCGGGCTGATGCTGCGCCGGGACTCCGTTGCCGAGCAGGGTCTGGAGGGCGTCGTCGCTGCGTTATCCCTGCAGGATCTGCTGGATCGACAGGAGGAGGACGCCGGCGACGAGCGCGCGCATCTGCTGACACTACATGCGGCCAAGGGGCTGGAGTTCCCCTGCGTGTTCCTGATTGGCATGGAGGAAGGTCTGCTGCCACACCGCAGCACCATTGAGGCAGAGGATGTCACCGAGGAGCGGCGCCTGGCGTACGTGGGTATCACCCGTGCCCAGAAAGCCCTGACGATGAGTTATGCACGCTCCCGCAAGGTGCAAGGCAAGCGCATCGACACCCAGCCCAGCCGATTCCTGGACGAGTTGCCGGATGAAGATGTCCAGTGGGTCAGTGAAGACATGCAGCCGCAGGGGACGCTTTCGGAGCGCCGCGCGAAGGGCCGGGACGCGCTAGCGGATCTGCGCGCCCTGCTCGAATCGGACTGAGAGAGCCCGCTGGTGAACGCAAACTACTTGCTGTTCTCCAGAATGTACTCGACAGTGACCCGGATTTCTTCGTCACTGCAGTCCATGCACAGGCCCATCGCCGGCATGGCGGCAATCCCGTTGATCGCGTTGCTCACCAACATGTCGAGCCCTTTCTCTTCCAGGCGCGCCCCCCAGGCAACTGCATCCCCCCGCTTGGGTGCACCCGCCGCGCCGGTGTCATGGCAGCCCATACAGGCGCGTCCATAGATCTCTTCCCCGGAGCGTGGACCCGCTGCGACCTTCTGCATGCCAGCCGTTGCGCAGCTCGCATCGCCCTCCACGCAGACCTGACCCACCGGCTGAATCCGCGCAGCGATTGCCTCCTCGCTCTTGCTCAGACTCCAGACGGACGGAGCCGCCAGAAGACCTGCGACGAAAAGTAGGGAGGGGAGTGTGCTACGCATGATAAACCTCTATGTCCTGTAGGCCGGCTCTGCAGGCCGGCGGCGGGCGCAATTATACCGGTTCTCGGGACCGTATAAATCCCCTACTCGGCGTCGTGGAAAATGATGCCCAGTGCGAGGCGATCCCCGCTGTGCACGGTGCTGATGCCGTGACGCACAGCCGCCCGTCGCACGCCGCGCGGCCCGGGGACTGGTCGCTCATGGGTGGGGAACACGAGCCCTTCGCCCTGTTGCAGGGCAACCACCACCGGCCGGGGCTGGCCGCGCTGAAATTGCTCCAGCAGGACAAACTCGCCGCCCGTGAAATCCCGCGCCGGGTCGCTCAGCAGGATCACCAGTTGCAGCGGAAAAGCCACTCCACCGTACAGGTCCTGATGCAGCCGGTTGTAGCCGCCTGCCCCGTAGCGAAGCAGCAGGGGCGTGGGCTGTTGCTGGCCCGCCCGCGCGCATTGACGCTGGAACTCGGGAAAACGCGCCGGGAAGGTGCTTCCTGCCTCGCCGAGGTCCCGTGCCCAGGCATTCGCCACCGGCACCAGCAACTCATAGAAGGATTTGCGCAGTGCCTGCACGATGGAGGGCAACGGATCCGAAAAATAGCGGTACTCGCCGCTACCGTACTGTTTCTGGTCCATGTGCACAGTTTTCCGGAAGCGCTGGCCGGACTTCCACAGGCCAGCCGCCCTGCGACACTCTGTGGCCGAGAACAAGTGCGGCAGCCTGGCAAACCCCTGTTGCTCCAGATCCGAGCGCAGGCTGGCCACATTGGGTGCGGATTGCTTGCCGATCGCCACATTCACCTCAGGGCACTGGACGAAGAAACAGAATACTCCCGCATGAGATCAAGGCGACGGGAACAACTCGCCACTTACCCAAACCACCACTGGTCAGCGGGAGGACTGCGGCTCCTGCTGCTGCTCGAAGAACCGGCCGATGCGTGCGCAGAAAATATCCGCGAGACCCTTGTCTTCCAATGAGATCGCGTCGCCGGATCCCGCGATGAACAGCAGATAAATGGTGCCGGAATCCATTCGGGCGTAGGAAATGTGGTAGCCATTACCGGAGACTGCGGTACCGCTTTTCAGCGCATCCTGCAGCCTTTCACGCTGCTGATCCGGCAGATTCTCCAGATGGGTTTCGACATTTCGCGCCAGGCCGAGGCCGGTCACCAGTTCCACCTTTTCGCTGCCGCCCCGGACCATCGCAAACCAGAACGGATGCTCTGGCTTCATCTCCAGGTACAGCAGGGCGGCCAGCTGGCGCAGCGCACCATGTACGAACTCCATCGGCACGTTGTTCGCGACCAGTTCACCGGTCGCATCTACCAGTTCGCGGTACCCCTCACGCGCATTCTCCAGCGCCCACAGGTCGCGGTATGCGCGCAAGGCAACAACCATATGGTTGATCAGACGACCCATGGTGAGATCAGTTTTCTCGATGTAGTCGTTGATCTCGTAGTTCATGATCACTTCCTGCTCGGGCGCGTGACCGGGATTGCCGGTGCGCAGCAGGATGCGAACCTTCCTTTCTTTCAGCTCGTTGCGGATGAAATTACAAACCTGCAGGCCAGCATCGTCGGTCTCCATCACGACATCGAGCAACATGACGGCGAACTCCTTCCCCGACTGCATGGCTTCGCGGGCCTCGGCCCCGGAGTAGGCGTGGGTAAACTCAATACCACGGCCCTTGTAGGAAAATCCGGTGAGCGCGAGCTTGGTCACCGAGTGAACGGATTCCTCGTCATCCACGATCAAGACCTGCCACTTGCCTGAATCCGTCATGAGACCCTTTCCCCTGAAACTTTCACGGAGTGCGTGCCGGCCCACCATCATACTGCGCACTTGGACGCAGCGGAAACCTCCGGCAAATTCACTAGCGTCTATTCTGGTCTAGCAGACAACCCTGAAAAAGCGAGCGGCCAAAGCAGCCGGGAGCGCGATGAACACGTCCGACCACATTGACAGCACCCTAAGCCGGATTGTCCAGGAGGCCGGCCTTGTGCTCATCGAGCTGGATACCAAGGGGGTGATCCAGAAATGGACTGATGCCGCCGAGGCCCTGCTGGGTCTGGCCGGTAGCGAGGCGGAGGGAGAGGCGATCTATAGCCTGCTACCCGCCGCGCAGGAGGGCGCATTCCGCAAGATGCTGGACAAGGCCGCCCGCGGCCGGCGTGTCCGCCCCTTCCAGTCCACGCTGGAAAACCGCGAAGGCAAGACCCTCGAACTGCGCGTGAGCAACGCGCCCATCGAGCGGGAGGGAGAGCGCCGCCCTGTGGGCGTCTACCTGATCCTGCAGGATGTCACCGCACAGTCGCGCGCCGAAATCAGCCTGCGCCAGAGCACACAACAGTCGCGGGCGCTGTTTCAAACCGTCCCGGATGCCGTCATCCTGCTGAGCGAAGAGGGGACGATCGAATCCATGAACCCGGCGGCGGAAAACATGTTCCGCTATGTCGGGCACGAGGTCATCGGCCGCAATGTGGACATTTTTGTGCCCAGTGCACTGCGCGAAAAGTATGCCGGCACAGCCGCAGACTTCCTCCGGGATGAGGTCGGCCGCTTTATCGGCAACATGTTTGAAGCCACCGCACGTCGCCGCAATGATGAGGATTTTCCGGTGGAAATTGCCATCGCGATGATCGAAGCCGAGGGGGCAACCACTTTTGCCGGCGTGGTGCGGGACATCAGCGAGCGAAAAAAGCAGGAAGAACTCCTGCGGCGCCTGAACAGTAATCTCGCTGAAGAGGTAAAAGAGCGCACGCGCATTAACGACTCACTGCAGCAGACGCTCGAGGAACTGCGCACCACCCAGGAACACTTGATCCAGTCCGAGAAAATGGCATCGCTTGGCGGCATGGTCGCCGGCGTTGCCCATGAGATCAACACGCCATTGGGCGTGGGCATCACGGCCTCCTCGGTACTGGCCACGCATACCAGGCAATTCCTCGCCAAGATCGACAAGGGCGACGTACCGGAAAGTGCCTACACGCAGTACGCGATGATTGCCTCAGAGTCGGTGAAAATGCTGGAGGCCAACCTGCAGCGCGCGGCAGAACTGGTCAAGAGTTTCAAGCAGATCGCTGTCGACCAGACCAGCCGTCAGAAGCGGCGTTTTTGCGTGAAGGAACTGATCGACGAGACCCTCATGAGCCTGCAGCCCAAGCTGAAGAGGTGCAGGCTGAAGATCGAAACCGAGTACGAGGATTTCTTCGTCATCGGTCACGCCGGTTCCTTCACGCAGATTATGACCAACTTCATTATGAACTCCATTTTCCACGCCTATGAGGACGGCGAGGAAGGCACCCTGCGCATCTGCTCGCATCTGGAAGGTAACTCGCTCGTGCTGATCTATTCCGATGACGGCAAGGGAATGGACGAGGAACAACAGAAAAAGATTTTTGAACCCTTTTTCACCACCAAGCGTGGCGCCGGGGGCACCGGCCTGGGCATGCATATCGTCTACAACCTGGTCCACCAGGAAGCAGGTGGCGCCATCCAGGTCCGGAGTGCGCCCGGCGAAGGCACCGAGTTTACGGTCCGGCTCCCTGTGGAGCCGGTTGACTAAAGCAGCGTCAGCAATGAATCTGGCAACAGCGCGCTGAACCGCGCACATCGGGGAGGAAGAACATGGCAAATCTACTCTGGCTGCAGGGTGGCGCCTGCTCCGGCAACACCATGTCGTTTCTGAACGCACAGGAACCCAGCGCCTGCGATCTGGTGACTGATTTCGGCATCAATATCCTCTGGCACCCATCCTTGGGGATGGAACTCGGTGAGAACCTGCTCAACATGCTGGGCGACCTCGTCGATGAAAGGCAGCCACTCGACATTTTCGTGTTCGAGGGCACCGTCATCAATGCCCCCAACGGAACCGGTGAGTGGAACCGTTTTGCCGGCCGACCGATGAAGGACTGGGTGCAGGATCTGGCCGACGTTGCCCAATTCGTGGTGGCAATCGGCGACTGTGCGACCTGGGGCGGCATCCCGGCCACCGCTCCGAACCCCACCGATTCCGAGGGGCTGCAGTTTCTGAAGCGGGAAAAGGGCGGGGCACTGGGCGACGATTTCGAGAGTCGCGCCGGTTTTCCGGTCATCAACATCCCCGGTTGCCCGGCCCACCCGGACTGGGTAACGCAAATCCTGGTGGCGATCGCGACTGGCCGCGGCGGCGATATCCGGCTGGATGATTTTCATCGACCCAAAACATTTTTCTCCAGCTTCACACAGACCGGCTGCACGCGGAACATGCACTTTACCTATAAGGTGTCCTCCACCGAGTTCGGCCAGCGCAAGGGCTGCCTGTTCTACGACCTCGGCTGTCGTGGCCCGATGACCCACTCGCCCTGCAATCGGATTCTCTGGAACCAGCAGTCCTCGAAAACACGCGCCGGCATGCCCTGTATCGGCTGTACCGAGCCGGAGTTTCCGTTCTTTGACCTCGCGCCCGGTACGGTCTTCAAGACGCAGACGTTCATGGGCCTGCCCAAGGAATTCCCCGGCGGCCTGGATAAGTCGGGCTATATCAAGATGACCACAGCTGCGAAGGCCGCTGCGCCGGCGTGGGCCGAGGAAGATATTTTCGTGGTGTGACGGACCACAACCACACAGGAAAAATGCAATGGGAAACGTAAAAACACTCGATATCTCGCCCGTCGGCCGGGTGGAAGGCGATCTGGATGTGCGCGTCGATATCGAGGATGGCGTGGTGGTGAACGCCTGGACACAGGCCGAACTGTTCCGCGGTTTTGAGGTCATCCTGCGCGGCAAGGATCCGCAGGCCGGGCTGGTTGTCACACCGCGTGCCTGCGGCATTTGCGGCGCCTCCCACCTGACCTGCGCTGCCTGGGCATTGGATACCGCCTGGCAGACAGAAGTACCCCGGAATGCCATCCTGGCGCGAAACCTCGGCCAGCTGGCGGAGAGCCTGCAAAGCCTGCCGCGACACCACTACGGCCTGTTCAGCATCGACTTCACCAATGAGAAGTACCGGAAGAGCCAGTTCTACGACGAGGCCGTCCGGCGCTGGGCGCCCTACACCGGGGTGAACTACGAAATCGGCGTCACCACCTCGGCCAAGCCGGTGGAGATCTACGCGCTGTTTGGCGGCCAGTGGCCGCATTCCAGCTATATGGTCCCGGGCGGCGTCATGTGCGCACCGACCCTGTCCGACATCACCCGCTCGTGGGGCATTCTGGAGTACTTCCGCACCACCTGGATCGAACCGGTCTGGCTGGGCTGCTCGCTGGAACGGTATGAAGAAATCCAGAGCTACGACGATCTGATGGCCTGGCTGAACGAGAAGCCCGAGCACCTGGAAAGCGATCTCGGCCTCTACATCCGCATGAGCCAGGATATCGGCCTGGATTTGTATGGTGGCGGTCACCATAAGTTTGTGACCTGGGGCTACCTGCCGCACGAGGATCGCTATCGCAAACCGACCATCGATGGTCGCGCCGCCGCCACGATCATGAAGGGCGGTATCTACGACTTCGACACGGACACCCATCACGCGATTTCTCAGGCGTCCGTCCGTGAGAACACTGGACATGCCTGGTACGACGAAGGCGATCAGGACGTGCATCCGTTCGATCGCGTAACCAACCCGATTCAGAACAACGACATCGACTTCGATCAGAATTACTCATGGTCCACTTCGGTGCTGCATAGCGAAATGGGCCGCCTGGAGGCCGGTGGCCTGGCGCGGCAGGTGGTGGCCGGCGGCAGCCACGGGGAGGACTGGCAGCACACCGACCCACTGATTCTGGACATGATGAAAAAGCTCGGCGGTCCCAACCTGTTCCTGCGTCACTTCGCGCGCATGCACGAGTGCGCCAAACTCTATCGTCAGGCCGAACGCTGTCTGCGCGAGTTTCGCCTCGATGAGCCCTGGTACATCAAGCCCCGGGAGATGGATGGGCAGGGCTGGGGCGCCACCGAGGCGATCCGCGGTGCATTGGCGCACTGGGTGGAGGTCAAGGATGGCAAACTCAAGAATTACCAGATTATTTCCCCGACGACCTGGAACGTTGGGCCCCGGGACGGCGCCGGAGCCCGCGGACCGATCGAGGAAGCGCTGATCGGTGCCCCGATCGCCAATCCGCAGGACCCGGTCGAGGTCGGCCATGTCGCGCGTTCCTTTGATTCCTGCCTGGTCTGCACCGTGCATGCGCACGATGCCCGGACCGGAAAGGAACTGTCCCGCTTTCGCGTAAACTGATCGCGACGCATGAACGCAGGGGGGAAGGATTACGATCCGCAGCGGCAGGAACTGGAAGGCCTGCTCGACTCGGGGCTGGTCACCGAGCAGACGCCGATCCCGGAAGATCAGAACCAGTTTGAGCAAGTGGCTGCCAGGCTGCGTGTACTGGGTCCGGGAGACCTGCGGGAAAAGGTCGTTATCGCGGGTCTGCGCAATCACCCCCAGTCGCAGAATGGAGAGCCGATCCGCTGCCTGGAGTGCATGTACTACCTGAAGAACCGGCGCTGGTGTGATCTGCCTGATCTCAATATTCCGGTCGAAGCCGACTGGTGGTGCAGGTTGTGGCGAATCTGATGGGATACGCAGAGGACCGGCGCCGGGAAGAACAGCGCAAGAAAGCGGAGCGCGAACGCGAGGAGGCCCTGCGTATCCAGGTCACCGAACTGCTTTCCGATGGGCTGGAGACGCAGATCGATCCGATCCCCGAAGACAATTATCAATTTGCTCAACTGGTGGATGAACTGGGGCAGCTGGACCCGGACGATGTCGTTGGAAAGCTGGTGGTTTCCGGGTATATCGACCACCCGCACCCGGAAAACAAACAGCGCTGCCTGGAATGCATTTATTACAAACCACGCCGACGCTGGTGTGTCATCGATGAGATCGACCTGCCGGCGGAAGCGGAATGGTGGTGTCGCCTGTGGCGGATGTAGCGGCCTCGCAGTCCGCAACGGAAACCGCGCCGCGCTGTCTGATCATAGGATGCGGGAATCCGTCGCGCAGTGATGACGGCGTCGGGCCGTGGGTTGCACGCGAGTTACAGCGCCGCATCGGTAGCCGGCTCGGCCCCGACATCCGCATTCTCGATGCCGGCACCTCCGGCATGGAGGTCATGTTCGCCGCCCGGGGTGTGGAGAAGCTTTTCATCGTCGATGCCTGCCGGGGCGGTGGCGTGGCCGGCAGCGTGTTCCGGGTGCCCGGCAGTGAACTCACCGAGGCCAGCGACCACAGCTACACCATGCATGACTTTCGCTGGAACCATGCCCTTTACGGCGGACAACAGATGTATGGTGATGCCTTCCCGACCCGGGTTGAGGTGTTTCTGGTGGAGGCCGCCAGCCTGGACTTCGGACTCCAGCTCAGTACCGTCGTGCAGGCGGGAGCGGAACAGGTGCTGGAGGCACTGGAGCGGGAAATTCGCGCACTGAAACCTCAGACGGTGTTAACGAAAGCCAATTGAGCACGGAGCAGGCATGAGCCAGGCGCAGGAAATCGCCGCCGCATTGCAGGTGGCAGATCAGCCACAGTGGTCGGTGGAAGAACGGGTCGAGATGCTGACCCAGATCGGCATGCGGGTGCAGTCGCAGGCACAACAGGTTGCCGACCTCGAACAGGCACTGTCCCTCTATGACCGTGCGCTGGGCCTGCTGCCCGCGGGAAACGAACTGGCGGCCGCGCGCCTGCAGGCGCGGCGTGCCACCCTCTTCCAGGTGTGGCCGTCGGAAGATGCCGGCAACCTGGAGGCGGCGCGCGATCTGTTTGAACAGGTGCTGCCGGTTTTTGAGGCCCTCGGCGAGCCGGCCGAACGGGCAGAACTGCATATGAATCGGGGCCTGACTGCGCAGTCGCTCGCCGGCATGGGGCGCGGCACCATGACTGCCGCCATCAGCGCCTACCAGCAGTCCCTGAAAATTTTCACTGCGGACGCGTATCCGCAGGAGCACGCGATCCTGCACAACAATCTTGCTGCTGCGTTCCTGGCGTTGCCGACCCACGACCCGGAAGGGCGGATGCGCGAGGCACTCGCGGTGCAAAGCTTCGAAGCCGCCTTGCAGGTGATCAGTCTGGAATCACAGCCGCTGGAGTATGCGATGCTCCAGAATAACCTCGGCAATGCCCTGCAGCATGTGAATTCCGCACACCCGGTGGAGAACCACCGGCGCGCGCTGGAAGCCTATGATGAGGCCCTGCGGGTGCGCACGCGGGAACGCTCTCCGGTCCAGTATGCGAACACCCTCGCCAATCGCGCAGCCTGCTGCGCCCGGCTCGGAGCGCTGCAGGAGCAAGGCGCAACCCTCCTGGAAGAGGCCCGTCAGGGATATGAACTGGCCGCCGCGGTATTCGGCGAGTGCGGCGAGCTCCAGCGTGCCGAACTGGTCGCCGAGGCACTGGCCGAGCTACCGGCTGCCCCGGCCTGAGCCAGGCTGATCCATCGTGTCTGACTCTGCTTCGCCCAAGTCACTGGAAGAGATGTTGCAGGAGATCGCAGCACTCGAGGGGGCCGTTTCCAGCTGGGAAGAAAGTCAGCAACGCACCGTCGACTCGCTGCGCAGGACGATTGAGCAACTGCACGGTGAAGCCTTCCGCCGCCTGATCCGAACCCTGCAGGAAGGACCGCACGCACGTGTTCTGCTGCGGGAAGCGGCCAGTGATGACGTTGTCTACGCGGTGCTGCGCGGACTGGGTGTGCTGCGCGCCTCCCTCGACGAACGCATCGAGCAGGCACTGACTTCGGTACGGCCGATGCTGGCGCAGCACGGTGGCGATGTGGAGCTGGTGTCCGTGACGCCTCCTGATACGGTCACCATCCGACTGCTGGGCGCCTGCGACGGCTGCCCGGCATCCTCGATCACCCTATCCCAGGGGGTCGAACAGGCCATTCGTGCCGCCTGCCCGGAGATCACGCAGGTGCAGACTGCGGCGCGCGCGGCGATCAGCGTGCAGGCAGAACCGGTGCGGCTGGTAAGCCCCTTTGAGGAGATCTCCCGATGGCACGCGCTGGATGCAGCGGTGGACCAGGGTCCGACACTGCAGCTTTGCCAGGTCCAGGAACATTCCCTGCTGCTGGTGCGAACTGGCCGGGGGCTGCGCTGCTTTGAAAATGCCTGTGCCCATCTTGGCTTGTCGCTGGAGGACGGCAGCTGTGACGGCGCCGAGTTGATCTGCCCCCATCATGGCTTCCGCTACGATGCCGAATCCGGCCGCTGCCTCTCCATGCCGGACCTCGCGCTCCGCAGCTTTCCGGTGCGCGTCGAAGGAGACCAACTGCAGGTCTATCTCGCATGACCATGCTGCCGCCGGCCCCGGGACACTCGCTCAGCATCGGCGCAGTCACCAGCCCGGAAACCCTGGTGGCGCCCGTGCGTGCCGACCGCTCCAGTTTTTTCGCCCCCCGCGGCGCCTGGCTGGGGGGTGGCCATGAGGGCCTGTGGGTGGCGGACAGTGGTCACCACCGGGTCCTGGGATGGCCCCGCTGCGCACCCGCCCCGGGCGAGTCCGCCGCGGTACTGCTCGGCCAGCCCGGCGACCACGAGGAAAGCCGTAACGGCGGCGGCCGGCTCGACCCGGCCCTGGGGCTCAACCTGCCGGTAGGCATCTGCCGGGTGGGCGACGGGCTGGCCGTTGCGGACTCCTGGAACCATCGGGTGTTGCTATGGGATCAGTTCCCGGCGCAGGACCGGGCCCCGCCGGACCGGGTGCTGGGACAGGCGGACTTCGACAGCGTGGAGATCAACCGCGGCGCCCCAAAACCCCGGGCAGACACGCTCTACTGGCCGTACGGCGTGCATTGGGATGGTGAACAACTGCTGGTCTGCGATGCCGGGAACCGGCGCGTGCTGATCTGGCGTGGCCTGCCCCGGCAACAGGGGCAGCCGGCCGATCGGGTGCTGGGACAGGAGACATTCACCTGTCGGGATGAAAACGGCGGTCGCAGTCCTGATGCGGCGGGCATGCGCTGGCCACATGCAGCGTGTCGCTGGGGCGAACGCCTGTGTATCGCCGATGCCGGGAACCACCGCATCATGGTCTGGGAGCAGAACCCCACCCGCGACGGTCAGCCGGCCGACCTGCTGCTGGGCCAGTCCGGTCCGGGCGATGTACACAATAACGGTGGCGCCCTGCAGCCCAATGCGCGCAGTCTGAGCATGCCCTACGGTGTCACCACGCTGGACAACATTCTGTGGGTGGCGGACACCGCCAATTCGCGTCTGCTGGCCTGGGAAGAACGCGGGCTGGCGACGGGGTCCGCCGCCGTCGCCGTGTTTGGCCAGCCCGACTTCGAACAACGCGGTGAAAATCAGTGGCGCAACATGACCCTGGAAACCCTGTGCTGGCCCTACGGCCTGCAGTCCACTGAAGATCATCTGGTGGTAGCCGACAGCGGCAACTCCAGGGTGCTGCTGATCGCCGCACAGGCACTCGCCACGACGCAATGACCACGGATCTGGAAGGGCGCGTCTTCCGCGTCACAGGCCGGGTGCAGGGTGTCGGTTACCGGCCCTGGGTTTATCGGGAAGCGCTGCTGCTCGGATTGCGCGGCTCGGTCCACAATGATCGCCAGGGCGTCTCGATCGAGGCCTGGGGCACCGCCCCGCAGCTGGAGGCATTGCACACCCTGTTGCAGCGGAGCGGGCCGCCCATGTCCAGCGCGGAGTCGGTGCAGGCGCAAGCCGTTCCGACCGGTCAGGCGGCGCCGGCAGACTTCCGTATCCAGGCCAGCGCAGCCGGCACGCCGGGACAGTGCCCGACGCCCGACATCGCCACCTGTGCGGACTGCCTGGCAGAACTGCGCGACCCTGCCAGCCGGCGCCATGCCTACCCCTTCACCAGTTGCAGCCAGTGCGGGCCACGCGTCTCCATCCAGCGCGCGCTGCCCTGGGATCGCGCCAATACGACGATGGCCGGTTTCCCATTGTGTGCGGACTGCAGGACAGAGTACGAGAACCCGGCGGACCGACGCTACCATGCAGAGTCTCTGGCCTGTCCGGCCTGCGGTCCAACGCTGTGGTTCCGGGGCACCCCGGGCGCCACAGTGTCCGGTGACGCGGCTGCGCTGCTCAGCGCGGTCCAGTTGTTGCGCGCAGGCCACATTCTGGCACTAAAGGGCACCGGCGGCTGGCAACTGGTCTGCGATGCCACCCGGCCGGAAACCCTCCGCAGGCTGCGCAACCGCAAACAAAGGCCGCACAAGCCCTTCGCACTGATGGCGCGAGACCTGGCCTGCGTGCAGCGGTACTGCGTCGGGGACTCTATCGCAGAGCAAGCACTCACTCATCCCGCTGCCCCCATCGTATTGATGGATACGCTGCCCAATCGCCTGCCCGAGGCGCTGGCACCCGGACTGCAACGACTCGGCTTCATGCTCGCACACAGCCCACTCCACCATCTGCTGCTGACGACCTTGGATACCCCGCTGGTCGTGACCAGTGGCAATGTCGCCGGTGACCCGCAACTGATCGAGGACTCGGCGGCACGCGAACAACTGGCCGTGATTGCGGACGGCTTCCTCGGCCACAACCGCGAGATTGCGCAGCGCATGGATGATTCCGTCGTACAGGTCCAGGTCAGCGGATGGCAGGTGCTGCGCGCGGGCCGCGGATTGGCACCGGCCACGCACCGTTGGGCACAGGCGCCAGCCCGTCATCCGACCACGCTTGCCCTGGGTGCACATCTGAAAAACACCATCGCCGCCGTCCAACAGGGTCGCGTGCTCTGCTCTGCTCACATTGGCGACCTGGATGCAGAGCGCACCCGCATGGATGCCGAACAAGCCACCACGCAGTTTGTCGACCTGCTTGGCGAAGCCCCCGCACGGGTGGCCTGCGACCGGCACCCGGACTATCAGTCCTCGCGCACCGCAGCGCGGCTGGCGGAACAGTGGCATGTCCCCATGCACCCGGTGGGACACCACCATGCCCACCTCGCCGCCTGCCTGCTGGAACACGGGTTTCCTGCTGACACCGCGCCGGTACTTGGGATCATTCTGGATGGCCTGGGGTACGGCGAGGACGGCAGTCTCTGGGGCGGCGAATTCCTGCTGGGCAACTATGTCCAATGTCAGCGGATGGGTACCTGCAAGCCGGTGCCTCTGCCCGGAGGTACCCGCGCCCTGCTGGAACCCTGGCGCAACCTGCTCGCCCATCTGCACGCGGAACTGGGCCTCGGCTGGTTGCGGCTGAATTTTTCCGAATTGCCCGTGAGCCGGTTCCTGCTGGATCCCACCCGCGCTTCCCTGACCAGCGTGCTCGGGGATGCCGCCCTGTCTCCACCGGCGAGTTCCTGCGGGCGGCTGTTCGATGCCGTGGCTGCGGCCGTGGGCATCTGCCGTGAGCGAATTTCCTATGAGGGTCAGGCCGCCATGGAACTCGAGGCCTGTATCGACCACAGCGCCCTGCTGGCAACTGGCGAGGAGGCCGCCTACCCGATCGCTGTGCCGAGGTTGCCGGGCAGCCGCCTGCCATACCTGGAGCCCATGATGATGTGGCAGGCGCTTTTCGGGGACCTGCATCTGGGCACCTCTCCGGGCGTGATCTCGGCACGCTTCCACCGCGGACTGGCGAACGGGATTACCCGCCTGGTGCGCCAGTTGCAAACACAAGGCGCTGAAGCCGCCTTTCACCACGTGGTACTCTCCGGCGGTGTATTTCAGAATCGCATCCTGCTGCATCTCGTGAAGACAGACCTTGAAAGCTCAGGCCTGCAGGTCCTCGTTTCGCAGCAGATTCCCGCGGGGGACGGTGGTATCGCCGCAGGTCAGGCCGTCATCGCCGCGGCACAGGAGGACTGAACATGTGCCTGGGCATCCCTGCACAGATCATCCGGCTCGATGAGCAGGAACCAAAGCTGGCCACGGTTTCGGTAGCGGGCGTGGAACGCGAAGTGAACATTTCCTGCGTACTGGAACCGGGCGGCAGCCCGCAGGCTCTGATCGGAAGCTGGGTGCTCGTGCACGTCGGCTTTGCCATGGCGCGGATCGACGAGGCCGAGGCGCAACGCACGCTGGAACTGCTGGCCGAGTTGGGCGAGGCGCAGGAGGAACTCGACCGCATGCAGAGTGGGCCGGTGACCCTGTGAACGAGCAGGACCGGCGCCTGCGCGCCCTCTACCCGCACCTCGACAAGGACCGACGGGAGGCGCCGCCGGCGCTCGCCGAGTCAGCCCGTGCGAAAGCCGCGGCGAGCTGCAACCTGAAAGAGGCTTTTTTTGCCGCAGAGTCAGACGCGGTCGTGGCCATGGCGGCCGCCCTCGCAGCGGTTTATGCCGGTGGCAACCGGATGTACACCATGGGAAATGGCGGTTCGAGCTGCGATGCAGCGCACTTTGCGGTGGAATTTACCCACCCGGTCACGGTCGGACGGCCCTCGCTGCCGACCACGCACCTCGCCGATGACGGCGCCTTCATGACCGCAGTTGGCAACGATGTCGGATTCGCTGACGTGTATGTGCGCCGGCTGATCGCGCTGGCACGACCCGGCGACGGGGTCATCGCATTCAGTACCAGCGGGAACTCAGCGAACCTCACCCGTGCACTGGCTGAAGCCAGCCGGCTCGGCCTGCAGACCTTTGCGCTGGTCGGCGGGGATGGCGGGGAAATTCGCGCCCGCAATCTGGCCGGACAGACCCTGTGGGTGCGCAGCGACAGCATTCACCGGGTACAGGAAGTACATGTCACGATCTACCATGTGCTCTGGGATCTCGTGCATACCCTGCTCGCGGACCAACGCGGGGTAACAGCATCATGAAGTTTGTGGACGAGTTCCGCGATCCGGCGCTGGCCCGGCGGGCGCTGGGGGAGATCGAGCGCCTCGGCAACGAGATTCGCGCATTGCGAAGCGGCCCTCTGCAGATCATGGAGGTCTGTGGCGGGCACACTCACGCGATTTTTCGCTACGGCCTGCAGGATCTGGTGCCTGATTGCATCGAGTTTGTGCATGGTCCCGGGTGTCCGGTCTGCGTGCTGCCGATGGGTCGCATCGACGATTGCATTGCCATCGCCCGCGCCCCCGACGTCATCCTGACCACCTTTGGTGATGCTCTTCGGGTACCCGGTTCGCAGGGCACACTGATGGATGCGCGGGCGGCAGGCGCCGACGTACGCATGGTGTATTCGCCTGCCGATGCACTGGCGATCGCCCGCGCAGAACCGGATCGTCAGGTGGTGTTCTTCGCACTCGGCTTCGAGACCACCATGCCCTCCACCGCACTGACCGTCCTGCAGGCAGAGCGTGAGGGGATAGAGAACTTCTCACTGTTCTGCAACCACATCACCATCATCTCCACCATCAAGGCGATGCTCGACTCACCCGATCTGCGGCTGGATGGATTTCTCGGCCCGGGGCACGTCAGCATGGTGATCGGTACCGAGCCTTACCAGTTCATTGCCAGGCAGTACCACAAGCCCATGGTCATCGCCGGCTTTGAGCCACTCGACGTGCTCCAGTCCCTGCAGATGCTGCTGGAGCAGATTCATGCCGGCCGCGCCGCGGTCCAGAATCAATATGCCCGGGTCGTGGCGACCCAGGGGAATGACCCGGCCCTCGATGCCATCCATGCTGTGTACGAGTTGCGGGAGTTTTTCGAATGGCGAGGCCTCGGCTCCATTGATGCCTCGGGCGTACGCCTGCGCGCCGGCTACCAACGCTTTGATGCGGAGCATCGCTTCGCAACGCCCGGCGTGCGGATTCCCGATCCCAAGGC
>JBFKXW010000005.1:0-23690 GCA_041637915.1 Pseudomonadales bacterium
AGAACTCGAAGCCGTGGATTGGTACAACCAGCGCGTCGATGCCTGCAAGGACCCCGAACTGAAAGCCATCCTGGAGCACAACCGGGATGAAGAGAAGGAACACGCGGCGATGGTGCTGGAATGGATCCGCCGTCGGGATGCCAAACTCGATCACGAACTGAAAGATTTCCTGTTCACCGACAAACCGATCACGCACGCCCACGACTGAGCGCGCGCGTTTACCGCTTGCTGTTTGCGTTGACCCGCAAAGAACCGTCGTCACGGCGTTTTTCATCTGATTGCCAGGTGATCCGCAGATCCAGCCGGTTGCGCTCACCATCCTGCCGGGCGGTGACCTTCAGCTGCAGCAGGCCCTGCGGCTCGAGCAGGATCTCATCGCCGTCGTCACGCAGTTCCACGCGGCCCTTCGCGATCCCCTTGGTGATCGCCTTCAACAGACCCTGAATGCTCTGCGCGTCCTGCAACGACTCGTGACGGAAACTGTTCTTACCCTGTGACATCCATTTGCCCTGTCGGCTCTGGCAGCCCCTGCACACTGGTGTCCGGCGCAAACACCTTTACACAAGGATAGTCGTTGCTGATCCCGAGCACGTGACCGGAGGGCAAAATGGTGGTCACACCCACACCGATCCCGGGCAGGCCTTCCTTGCACCGGGAGTGACGATCCAGGGTCACATCACTCTCGATGTGCAGCAGCCCCTGCCGCAGCATGATGCGCTGCCCATTGGTGCGGTTCCGATGCCCCTGCACGATGGCATAGATGCCTGCCCTATGAAGTTGTTCCACGCCCTGAGTCGTCAGTGCGAGGTCCGTATCCCGATACTTGGTACGCATGACATTGACGAGCGGCCCGAAGTAAAAGGCAAACAGGTTCTGCCGCGAGTGCCTGCGGTACTGCTTGTTCACCGCGGACACGCCTTTGCTGGAGATCCGTGCGGCCACCTGATTATCCACACCCGCATGCAAAAACAGAAAACTGCCCTCCCGGTGCATCAGCTTCATGGTTCGGCCGAACCAGCTGAACTCGCCATCACGATCAAGGAACAGCCGTCTGCACAAGAACGCCGCTGCATACACTTCGCGCAGTGTCAGCCCCGCATTCGCACAGTCACCCTCGAAGGACTCCATCTTGCGACGCATGCGCCGCACTTCCTTCTCGATGCTCTTCACGCTCAACCAATCGGAAGCTGCCTGCGGAAACTGGTCAAACCAGTCATCCGAAGGATACAGAAACGCCCGGCAGGCGGCTTCCTCCGGCACCTGCCGCATGTGGTGGGACTGGACGTATTCATCGCGAACTTCCCGCAACAGGGGAATCACCTTGGGACCCATGCGCAAAAAAAGGTGTTCGCTGCACACCGCTTGCTTACGTCCCAGCGCGCGCAGCCCGACCAGGAAGCGGACGTCGTGATTCCCCGCCAGCAAAACCAGCCTCGCGCCATGGCGACGAAACATCGCAATGCTACGCAGCAGGGCCAGATTGCTGGGGCCCTTGTCGAGGCAGTCACCTCCCAGCACGAACAATGCACGGCGCCCACGCGCGGTGGGCTCCAGCCCCGGGCGCCCTGAGCGACACCGGCGCACGTCACCGGTCGCCAGCAGCGAAGCCTGGAAGGCTTCTGCATCCGCATGAGGATCCGCGATGAAATGCACGGTCCGATCGGGCCAGCGCCAGGCACCATACTGTCGAGTACGTTCGATAGCCTGCCACAATGCGGCCTGCCGCGCCGCGTCATAGCCGCCACGCGGACTCCCCAGCTGCCAGGATTCCCACACAGTCGGAAGTTCGGCGGGCAGGCTCGCCTGACGCGCCTGCGCATGAAGTTGGAATACCTGTGCCTGCATGTTGCTCAGCCCTCGCTGTTTCATGCGCACAGTCTTCTGCATTTTTGTTACACGGCAATGAAATCAGCGGCGTCCGGAAGACTTTTAGTCCCGGTAGGCCTCATCGCGCCCGCGCACTTTCCATTCTCCGCCAATGTGCTGCCATTTCCCGCCAGTCTCATACGCCAGATACACCGGCTTCACATGATGCATGCTGAGCCGCGGCAGGTCCGTGGCAGCCAGGAGTCCCAGCTGCACCGCCGCATGACGAAACGCAGCACCATGACCGATGAACAGCTTCAGCTGAGCATGCTGTGCCATTTCCTGCACTTCCCGCATGCTGCTCACCACATGCCTTGCAACCCGCGCACCGGCCTGCTGCAGGGACTCCGCCCCGGGAAACGGCAGGCAGTAGTCCGCCGTAGCCTTCCATCCATGCGGTGGCGCCTCATGGCGGGGGTCCTGTTCCAACAGATCCTGGATCTGCTGTTCGGTGAGGTTGGCCACGCTGCCGACACAGCGCTCGGTCAGCGCATCTGTCTGCGTAAGGGTCAGTGAGCCACCCATCCGGTCGCGCAGGCCATCGCAAAGAATGCGGCCCGTCTGCCAGGCACGCAACAAGGTGGAACATGAAACGACCGGATATAGCGTGCAGTCATAGGCTGTCAGCGCCTCCACAATGCCGGAGACGGCCTGGCGGGCCTGCGCCTCACCCCGTTCATTGATTGGGAAGGGCTGGTGCGCACTCGGCGTGTCCGCCAACTGATGGTAGTCACCGTGGCGAATGAGAGCCGCGATCATGCGCATGGGCGCTCAACAGCCCAACTGGCGCGGCAGCATCAGAATCATGTCTTTCAGCTCAGGCTGCGCGACCCGCTCAGCCGCCGCCTCCACGGCCAGCCACTCCCGGCCGCGATGTTGCTCCTCCCATTCCTCGTCGCGCAGCACCTCGGTAACCTGCAATGCGAACATCACCACACGACATGTCGCACCCCACTTTTCGATCGAATAATCACCCAGCTGCACATCCTGCACCTCGCCCCGCACACCGGCTTCCTCCAACGCCTCCTCTGCCGCCGACTCCTGCAGCGTTTGACCCGGTCCGGATACGCCCTTGGGTACCACCCAGTGATTCCGCTTGCTGGAGCGCACCACCAGCACCTCGAACCGATTCCTGCGCACCCGATAAGGGATCACACCTGACTGGGTGTAGTAATACGCCGGTCGCGCGCGCCCCTCTGTTCCGTGCGGCGCTGGATAGGGGAATTTCTTTGGCAGTTTCCGCCCGTTGACGATCTGGCGGAGCACACAGGACTGAAGATCGACACGGGACAGTGCACTTTCGGTCTGCACATGCGCCAGCGCCCCCCGACGAAGCAGTTTCCCGGAAGCAGGAAGTTTCCGGTCGGGCACACACAAGTGACGCAGGAGCGCATCGCAGCCGGGTTTGTGGCCAACCAGCATCAGCCGCCCCGCCTCCTCTGCACGCTCGTGCAGCACATCGAGCATGGCGTGCACATCACTGCCAACGAGTCGCTCATCCATGCGGATACGCGCGGGTGACAGGTCCATGGCTTTGCAGCACTTCTCTGCAGAGACGTGCGCAGATTCCACCGGAGATGTGACGATGAGATCCGGTCGCAGATCCTGCTGCCATAGCCATATCCCCAAACGCTGCGCGGCGCGCTTGCCACGGTCATGCAATGGCTGTTCACGATCCGGCACGCCGGGGAGCGCCAACGTCTTGCCGTGCCGCATGATCAACAGGTCCGACATCGCTAGACACCCTCCGACAGGTCGGCTTTGATGCGTTCACACACCCGGTCAAAGTCAATCCCGCCGCTCACCTCATACATCGGCACGTTGTGCAACGTCGCTCGATAGGCAGCCAGATCCGGATCGCCGGGCGCGTCTACAAACCGACCATCACGATCCGCATGGAAAGGCCCGGCATCCTTCATGATGGCCGACAACAGGCGATCCCGCTCGCCGCCCGCGCATTCCCGCACAGTCGCAGGCTGGCGGAAACCGCGCTTCCACCCCAGCACCCAGACCGCCCGCAATCTGCCCGAAAGCGCAACGCGATTGGCGCCCAGAAGATCGGCCACTTGCACATCATGTTTTTCCTCGACCTCCCACAGTTGATCGCTCGGCATGGCCTGCCAGGCGCGCAACTGCGTGGCAGACACCAGCTCATGCAGGTGCGGGTTGCCACAGATCGTGCCTGGATTCACACGCGGCCACTTGGCGATACCACGCACTGCAGTGTGGCCGCTTTCGCCGTGAATCAACATCCGGTCATTGGTCACATACCGATAGTTTTTTGCAGCGGCAAGCAAGTGCAACATCAGGGTGGATTTCCCGCCCCCGGACCAGCCGGCGATGGCTGTCACTCCACCGGCACTGTCGATGGCTGCCGCATGACAGAGCAACCAACCGTGTTGCTGCCCCTGACTCAGGTACTGACTATTGATGAAGTTCACAACCTGATTGGGATGCTGGAGGCAGGGTCCGGACGCGATGCGTGTTGACGCACTTTGCAGAAACCGCATGCCGGTACGAACCTTGTGTATCAGTCGGCCACCCGCGAGATCGCGGAAGCAGTCCTTGCGGCCGGACTTGCCCGTTTCTCGCGGCCAGTCGCGGAAAGAGCCCAACAGTGGCCAGGCGGGTCGCTCCAGAGCGACTACCTCCTGCACTTCCGGAGTGACTTCGTCATGCTGCGACGGAAACGCCTTGAAATAGCCTTGTAACACGAGCAGCAATGCGGGATTGTTTGATCGAATGCGCAGCACCAGGCCGGGCAGGCATACCTCCATGCGTTCTGGCAGCAGCGCTTCACCACCCAGCAATTCCGCTGCGACCTCCGCAACGGTCGCGCGAACCGGCTCAGCCATGCAGTTGTGCCAGAACGTAATCCACGTAGGCGGCCGCTGCATCCACGCCGGCACCCTCCCGCGCTCCCCGAAACCCGCCAAAAGCGGAGACCTCGAACACCACCGGACCCTCGTCCGTCTCCGCCACGTCCACCGTCGTGAAATCCAGATCGAAGCAGGCCTGTGCCTGCGCAGCGACGCGCAACGTTTCTGCATCCGGTGTACACGCGGCATACCGCCCACCTGCCTGGATAGTCGTGTTCCACGCATCCTCACCCGCCACGCGCGCGTAGCTGCAAAGATACTCGCCACCCAGAAACACCAAACCCAGATCCCGGCCCGGCAACTGGAGCTTGCGCTGCAAGTACAGCACGGGATGACTGCGCCGGAACGATTCAACCTGTGCACGCAACGCGGGTTCAGACTGGGCGCCATCCAGCACACACATGCCCCGTGCTTTAGTCGAGTACAACGGCTTGAGGACTGCTGCCCCGAACCGACGTACCACTTCCAATGCGTCATCGACACGCTCGGTCACCACGGTATCCGGCATCGGCACGTTGGCCGCACGCAGCGTCACCGTGCAGGAAAGCCGGTCAATCAGACCCAGCAACTGCGTAGCCGGACTGAATACGCGTAGACCGCGAGTCTCTGCAAACCGCAACATCTCCAGCCGGTCGAGCGTATGCGGGCTGTACTCGACACTGATTTTCTTCACCAGCACGGCGTCCAGTGAGCAAAGATCGATGTCCCCCACACAAAGCGCCCCGGCGGACAGATCGAGACGAGCCTGAGCAAGATCCACCAGCATGCGCTCGCCGGTATGCTGCGCAACACGATCCGCCAGTGTTTCACTCGACCACTGACCGGGAATCCCGACCACCGCAATCCGAAGGTCAGCCAACGAACACCTCCCGGACCGGCAGGGTGAACTCTTCGGCCGGCCCGCCCGCGTGGGCCACCACCCGTTCCAGGCTGAAGCGCGCGCGCAGGAACATATTGCGCGCCAGCGACTTGTCGAGAATGAAACGTGTGGAGGTGGCGAAGGAACGCGCCAGACCAAGCGCCATGCGCAGGGAATAGCTGCTGTCTTCAATCTGGCGCGCCTGCCGTGCCCCCACCTCATAGAAATCACAGGCCAGCCCGAGAATCCGGGTCCGCAGTGGCCGGTCGAGGATCTGCAACCGGTAGTTGGACACCATGAAAACTGACACATCCTGCACGTAATCCATGTACCGCGATCGGTGCAGATCGATGAAGTGGATGCGATCCCCCTCCGGATCGTAAAGGATGTTATCGACGTTGAAGTCGCCGTGAATATGCACAGCGGCTGGCGTCCGCAGATTGGCTTCGATGGCGGCAGCCGCCTCCACCAGGCTGGCGAAGGATCGCTGGGTATAACCACATAGCTGCGTGGTACCGCGGTCAAACTCCGGATGGATTTTGTAGACCGCATCCAGCCGCGCAGCAAGCTGTTCCATGAAACATGCAGGCACGACGTCTGCGTGGCGGGTTTCTTTCCAGACTGACTTTATGGTCCGGCGCAGCGCTGCGAATGCCTTTTCGAGCAATTCGTTCGATCCATGAATCAGGATCTGCTCGAAGGTGAGCCCCGGCAGATGTTCAATCAACAGGGCAGCAGAGCGGCCATGCTTCTCATAGGACATGACCCGCGGCGCCAGCCCCGGATAGAGGGCATGCCAGCTTTCCACGCCACTGCGCTCTTCCTTCAGTTTGCGTTTCTGCCCCCCCTTGAAGATCGCGAGATACTCCTCGTCTGGATGACCGGCCCGATAGATCCCGTTCACGGTCGAGCCGGAGCGCGTCAGCGCCATCGAATCCACCAGCATATCGGCTGGATCAGATACTCCATCGAGCCCCCCCATGCTCGACTGCATCGCCTGGTAATGCTCCAGACGTACCGGCTGCCCGAGGTTCGCGGACACGATGGCCTCAGAAACATTCAGCAATGCGTTTCCCATGCGCTCGATGCCGTGGGCCACAAACAGAGCACGGACCAGATCTTCCGTATTGCGACCCGCCCGTAATGCTTCGATGTAATGTGCCTGCAACCGACTGAACAGCCGATCCAGTTTGCGCCCGACCTGACCGATTTTCAGTGCCCGACGTGAATCGCCGTCCTGAAATGCAGGCACCACGCGGGCTACCGCATGGCGCACACGCTCCAGCATGCGCCCACAACGATGCGGTTCGGCGCAGTCCGGATCCTGAATCTCTGCCAGTTGCTCGGCACAGGCACGCACCTGATGACAGATATCCTCCAACTCCTGCGCGACAGTCTCGGCACAGCGAAGCAACAGGATCGCCCGTTCGTCACCCTGTGCGTCTGCCAACTGCCCGGCGCAGTTTTCGGCGACCCGCGCAGCCAGATTCTGCACATAGCCGCCACGGTCCAGCAGGCTGCTGACATCTCCCTGCTCCGGCCGCTGCAGACTGATCTGCAGACGTTCCAGTTGGGCATCCACCTCGACACAGAGAAACTGCAGGTTTTCGCGGAGTATCCTAGGGATCGGCATCTGCGTCGCGAAATACGCCCAGATAGGTGGCCGGCACGGCGCCCGATGCCACCGCACTGGTGAGAAATGGGTGGGACAGATCGGCCTCGGCCAGACGATCCAGGGGCACCCACTCCACGGCGACCTGGTGCTTGTCCGGCTGCGGTCCATTGCGTGGCTGATAGTCTGACGGGATCGTACAGCAGAACAGACATTCCAGCAGATGACGGATCTGATTCTGCTGGGAGGTCCGACGGCGAAAGTACTCCGCCACATACAACTGGCCCGTCATAGTGACCGGCACGCCGATCTCTTCCTCGCACTCACGCTGCAAGGTGGCTTCCAGGGTTTCATTCTCCTCCTGTGCACCGCCCGGCAGCGCATAGCGCACACGACCGGTTTCGTACTCTTTGCGCAACAACAACACGGCCTGCTCCCGCACGATCAACGCGCGGGCAGCATTGCGGATATCAGGGGGAGAGTCCGGCATGCGGAATCATTTTCCGGTTTTGGCCAACACGCTTAGCAGGATAGCCAAAGCGGGGATGAACTGCGCTACAGAACGGCGAATCCAGTCACTTTCCATGCCTGCCGCCCCTGTCTTTGGCGCGCAGCTGTACGCGCCGGCTCAGGAACGAACCCGCACCAGCCACTCTGCAACAGCCTCTCCGATTTCATCAGCGGCATCTTCCTGGATGAAATGGATACCCGGCACTGTAACCTCCTCCTGATTGGGCCAGCTACGCGCAAAATCACGCTGCGCGCCACGCAGGATGGCACCGGGATCTGCATTGATAAACAGCTTGGGCACCGGACTGCCGGCCAGCCACTCACCGTAGGCCCGGATGATCTCCTGCACATCTGCCGGCTCGCCGTTGACGGGAATCGAACGCGGCCAGCTCAGCATGGGCCAGCGATCCTGCCGCTCTCGAAAGGGACGGCGGTACTCCTCCATTTCCGCATCGCTGAGCGTGCGCAGAATGGAGCCCGGCAACACCCGTTCAATGAACAGATTGCGTGTCAGCACCAGTTCTTCCCCTTTCTCCGAACGGAAACCCTCAAAAATCCGCGCACCCTCTCCCCAGTTGGAGAAGTCCTCGAACGGGCACACCATGGCTTCCATATAGGCAATCGCCTGCACGGCGTCCCGATGCCGGTTGGCCCAGTCGAAGCCGAGCCCTGAACCCCAGTCGTGCAGCACCAGCGTCACGCTCTTGCGCACACCTGCGGCATCCAGAAATCCCTCCAGATACTCTGCATGCCGGCTGAACGTGTACGTATCCGGCCCGGGCGCTGCCAGTTTTTCAGAGTCCCCCATGCCGATCAGATCCGGCGCGATGCAGCGACCCAGAGTGCTCAGGTACGGGATCACGTTCCGCCAGAGGTAGGACGAGGTCGGATTGCCATGCAGGAGCACAATAGGGTCACCGCGGCCAACCTCCAGGTAAGCCATCTGCTTGCCGTGTACCGTCAGGTACTGCTTGTTCATGCGTGCGCCGGTTCGGCTGTTTTTCCTACGGGCGCCGGGTCCTGCGCAACGGCGGTATGGCGTGGCCAGGGCATGGCCTCTTCCAGGGCATAAGCAATCTCCAGCAGCAGGCGTTCCCGCCCCATGTCTGCCGCGAACTGCACTCCGATGGGCAGACCCGCCTGCGTGCGCCCCAGCGGCAGACTGACCGCCGGCGCCCCGCTCACGTTCTGTGCCGGCGTGTAGGCAGCGTAACCGCGCAACCGTTCAAATGTGGAGTCGGCGTCGAGATCCGGCGCCAGGTGACCAATGCGCGGGGGCGGCGTACCGAGCGTCGGTGTCAGCAGCAGATCGTAGGTGCTCATGAGTTGCGCATGGATCGCCTGGAACTGCTGCAGCCGCCGGACCGCGCCGCCCATGCGGAGCAGATTGCGGCGGAAGTGATTGGCCAGATGCCCGGTGAGTGGTTCCACCGCGCCACCATCGAAGCGCCGGTCCACGACGGCCCGTCCCAGCCATTTCACCGATGCCGCGAGCATTCCCCAGTACAGCAGGAAGTCATCGGCCATCTGCTGGTCGAACGGCGTGGCAATTTCCTCCACCTGATGACCCATTTCGACACAGGTTTGTGCGACCGCCTCCACGACGCTACGGCAGACCGGATCACAGTCACCACCGTCCGGCTGCCGGGTGTACATCCCAATACGCAGCCGTTGCCGGCCCGGGCCTTCCACCTTCCCGACGGATGGCAATGCCGGATTCTTCCAGACGGCCTCAGCCGCGGCGAGGAATGCGGCGGTGTCCCGCACCGTGCAGGTGACCACACCATCTGCCACCAGATTGATAGGCAGCATCTCGGCCATCTCATGCAGGCGCATGCGCAAACGACTGGGCTTCAGACCCACCAAGCCACAGCAGGCGGCGGGAATGCGAATGGACCCACCGCCGTCATTTGCATGCGCGATGGGAACGACACCGGCTGCGACCAGGGCCGCAGAGCCACCCGAAGAGCCGCCGGTGGAATGTTCCGCGTGCCACGGGTTGCGCGCGGGTGCGGCCCGGGAGAACTCGGTGGTGGCGGTGAGACCGAATTCCGGCAGGCGGCTTTTGGCGATGGGGAGCTGCCCGGTGCGCACGATCTGATCCGCCACCCGACTGTCCGCCCGGGCCGGGTGACCCGGCGTCGCCCGCGACCCGTGGCGGGTGGGAATCCCGGCGAGGTCGACGTTGTCCTTCAGCAGCGAAGGGACGCCGGCAAACCAGCCCGTTCGGGCAGTCTTTGCCAGGCGTTCGATTTCGGAGGAGAGCAGGCATTCCGTCGCACGCAGGGTGTCGTCCACAGCGTGCAGCCTGTGCAGGGCCGCCTCCGCGGCCTCCAGCGGCGTGAACTCTCCGGCCCGCAGCTTTCGGGCGATTTCAGTGGCATCGGCGACCCCCAACAGGTCATCTGTCGGAGCAGCAATTCGGGTCATGACGGCGGCCTGTAGGGGAGAGCGGAATCCCATGAGACTGTCACAAGGCCCGTGAACATTCAAACCTTACGCAGACCAGCAAATTCCCTGATTTCTAACAACTTTTCAATCGCCATTCATGTGTTTTTGCCCTACTGTTGAAGGTATTTTGAACTACTATCATCGATGAAAAGAATGATATTTAACCGGTCGCATCGCCTGCCTGCGTGACGATGCGTTCCCCTTTTCCTACCGCACGGAACGAAACCATGAAGCTCTCTCCCTCCCGCATTCTGATTCTGCTCGCCACCTGTCTGCTGCTCACGCAGACGGCACATGCGCGCACCTATTTCATCGAAGCCGGCGAAGACGCGCAGGAAAAAACCTTCGCGGCGCTGTTGAATTTCGGCAATGGGGACACCCTGCACTTCGGGCATGGGGTGTTCCGGTTCACTTCCGCGATCCTGATGAACAGTCTGCGTGGCGTCACCATCCGCGGGGAAGGCCGTGACAACACGATTCTCAGCTTCCTGAATTCAGGCTCCGCAGACGGCTTCCTGCTGGAGAACATGAACGGCGTCCGCATCACCGGGCTGACGGTCATCGATACACCGGGGTTTGCGATCACGGTCACCAAGTCCAGTCACATTGAAATGGTGGGCATTCGGGTGATGTGGTCGAGCGCGGATGGCACCACCGACCTGGAGGACCCTTCCACCCTGAATCCGGCGTGTATTCCGAACCTGGCCCAACCCGGCACCCCGGACAACGTGAATCGCAGTTTCGGCCCCCTGGATCCTGCGCGCGTGGGACTGAAGGACACGCCGTTCGCTGGCTTCCTGCCGGCAGGCACGCCGTTTGACGTCCTGAAAGACCCGACCAAGCAACCGGCCTACACGGTGTCACCACCGTACGTCGGCAAAAGCTCCAACGGCGCCTACGCAATCTACCCGGTACAGTCGAATCACATTTTGCTGGATGATGTGCAGGCATTCGGCGCTGCGGACGCCGGGATCTACGTGGGCCAGTCCAACAACGTCGAGATCAAGAACTCCGTCGCGCGCTACAACGTCGCCGGCTACGAGATCGAGAACACCGATGAAGCGGACATGCATCACAACCTGGCGGAATGTAATACCGCCGGCTTCCTGATTTTCGACCTGCCGGGCCTGGCCCAGTATGGCGAGCGCACCCGCATGTACGAAAACGTCTCGCAGTACAATAACCTGTTCAACTTTGCCGTACCCGGTGTGGTCGCGGACGTGCCGGCCGGCGTCGGGCTGCTGATTCTCGGCTATGACCGCATGGAGATTCGCGACAACCTGATCCAGCATCACCGCACCGCGGGCGTGGTCATGGCGAGCCACGAATTGCTGAACGGCAGCGTGCAGGCCACCACCGACCTGCGCATGGACCTGTACCCGGAAGGGACTTTCATCTTCAACAATGAATTCATCAACAACGGCTACCTGCCGCAGGAACCCGAGGTCGACATCGTTTCCTTCGACGCAGACGGCAATCCGAGCATCAATGACGGGCACAGTTCGCTGTTGCCGGCACTGGTGATGATCAAGAGCATCATCACGCCCGACCCGGCGAACGGCAACTTGCCGGGCCCCCACGGTGCGCACATCGTGTGGGACGGCTTCCTCGACAAGCAGCCGTTCTCGACCAATCCCGAGGAGCCGCTGAACATTTCCGAACATGGCATCTGTGGCATCAACGGTGGCTACGATTCTCATGTCGCCTCGTCATTGGCGGACTTTGGTCAGAGCTATGACCGCGATGCCTTCGGCAAGCCTGACTACATCAACCGCCCGGAGCTGAAATGCCGGTTCAACGCCTACAAGTTCCAGCACTGGGGCGACCCTGATCACGAGAACGGCAGCTGGATCGACACCGACGGCGACCCCAACAACTTCGAACGCAACATGCCTCGTTTCGGCCTGTGTATCGGTGAGGACAACAGCTTTGACCCGCTGACGCCAGCCTTCATGAACTTCCGTGATACCGATCCGACCTCGCAGGCGTCGTACGATCTGACCCCGCACCGTTGCTCGCTGGGCCTGCTGCCGCAGGCGCGCGTGGAGAGCTTCGACTCGGTACGCTTTGCCGAATCCGGCGGCTCCGGTGACGTGGCAGAGTGCACGGTGCCGGAAGATGGCTCCATCAACATGGATGCCATTCTGGGTAAATGTGAAGCCAGGAAGCTTTCGCAGTTCAACCTGTTCCCCAACGGCGACCCGCGGGATGGCTCGGCACAGGGCGGCGTTCTCTATGACCTGACCACGCCGCTGTTCTCCGATTACTCGAAGAAGTACCGCGTGGTGTTTGTACCCGAGGGCAAGCAGGCGCAGTGGAAAACCGGCTCGACCAGCGAACCGAACCGAACCATCGAATTCCCGGTGGGCACCGTCATCGCCAAGACCTTTACTTTCCCCAATGGCAACAACGAAGCCATCGTCGAGACCCGTTTGCTCATGCATCGCGGCGAACCGGGTGAAAGCCACTGGCAGGGCGTGCCCTACGTCTGGGCCGATGACGGCAGTGACGCCATCCTCACGCCGGGTGGCGTACAGGGCGTCCAGGCCCGCTGGGATTATCCGGACCGCGATACCGGCAAGCGCCTGACTGGCAGCACGAATGCCTACCTGGTACCCAGCGCGGGCCAGTGTGGCGAATGTCACTCCAACCAGGACAATCTGCCCGGTGAGGCCCCGATCGGCCCGAAGGTCCGCCTGCTGAACATGCCCAACGCCAAGGGTCAGAACCAGCTGCAGGAATGGATCTCTGCCGGCATTCTGGAGGCGCCTCCGGAGCCGTTGCAGATCAGTAATGGCATTGCCACCAATGCACCCCGCCTGCCGAGGTACGGTGTGGCCGGCGATACCTACCACAACATCGACGGAGACTTTGTGACCTTCGCCGACGGCAACGGCCACGCGGACATTCAGGCGCGCGCGCGGGCCTGGCTGGAAACCAACTGCGCCCATTGCCACAACGGCAAGGGCCGCGCTGGCTCCACCGGCCTGCTGCTGGACGTGTTCCGGCCGGTCAACCTGCAGTACGGCGTGTGCAAGCACCCGCCCGCCGGTGGCAGCGGCCTGGGCGGCTACGAGGTGGACATCCTGCCGCTGAATGCATCGGAGTCGATTATTCCCTTCCGCATGCAGAACACCACGACCGGCGAAAAAATGCCGCCGCTCGGACGCAGTGTTGCGCACACGGAGAGCCTGGATCTGGTCCGGCAGTGGATCAATTCGGTGGTGGACCGGGATTACCCGGGTGCCTCGAAGGAAGGCGCGTCGACCTGCGACTGTACACCCCGTTCAGCAGAAAAACCGGCGCACGCGCCGGTTTTTTTGTGGCCTTGGGAACGTGACCCGCTTTCGCATACCGTCAGGCAGTGATCGCGGCGGGCGCCGCTCCTACGGAGTATTGGCTGCGGGCCTCCCTGAAAGAAAAAAGCCCGCGCGATTGCGCGGGCTTTTTCTAAGCTCGGCCTACGTTAACAGGTGGCTCCGAGGATGCCGCAAACTCCGCCAATGGCGCCGCCCAACTCATCGTCAATCACGCTTCCCAGATCGTCCCCACCCACGGGCAGGTCAACCGGCAGGTCGCTCAATGTGTCGTTGAGGTCAGCCAGATTCGCCGGGTCGAGCAAATCTTCCAGGCTCAGGCCACTGGAATCACTCAGCGCGCTCAGAATGTCAGCCAACAGGGTACCGGCGTCCAGCAGGGCACTGTCTTCTGAACCCAGACCGGGTTGGCTGGGCGCTTCACCGCCATGGTTGGCAGCCAGAATGCGGGCCAGCGCGTCACTGTCTGTGGATGCCCAGGCACCCCACTCGGAATCTTCCACCGCGAGCGCAGAGCTGGCGCCCAGCGCACCGGCCATCGCAATCGCACAAGCCAATTTCTTCATGATCTTTCTCCTCAGTGCCCCGTTACGGGGCATTTTTTTGCGGTCGGCTCTATCGCCTTGTTACAAAGAGTAGAGCAACCACGAACTGCTCGCATATTGATCAAAGGTACTACAGCGGGCACGCCAAGTACTTCTTTTGTCTACCTTTTAAGGAATTCCCCAAAGGGTGACCCGCTAATCAACCCGCAGTGTGACACCGGCCTGCAGCACCTCGCGCTCGTACTCGAACACGTTGCTGTTCGCATCAACCTGGGTGTCCTGCCACTGCACGCTGAACAGCCAGTTGTTGACCGCCCAATCCACACCGGCCACCATGCGTTCTTCCTCGGTTTCCCGTGCCGCATTGATCAGCGGATCGACGCCATCGTAATCGGATTCCTTGTAGCGGTACTGCGCGTAAATCCGCCAGGCATTGGCAATCCGCCATTGCCAGTCGAGCTGGTAGCCATCTGCGTCATGCTCGAGATTGCTGGCCTCGGCCGACTGGGTGTAATAGAAATAGCCCGCCTTGGCGCGCATACCCCGCATGATGGGCAATTCGTAGGCCAGTGCCACGCCGTAACGCTGGCCCTGACGATCGGAGCTGGCATTGCTGCCGTATTCACGCGCCTGGATGATCCCGTCCGCCTTCACACTGCCCGGGCCCAGCGGCACGCTGATGCCCGGCACCAGGGAATAAAAAGTGGCCAGGTGGTCGCTACCCTGCTCGATATAATCCGCCCGCACTTTCGCGCGTAGCGTGGTTCCGTTGGAGACCCGGAGCACCGGACCGGTGCCGAAGCTCAGGACCGTCAGTTCAAAGTCATCCACCTCGTCGCCGCTGTGAAACTTGTTGTAGAAGTACGCCTGTGATTCCAGCGACATTTTGGAAGGCTTGCCGCGGAATTCGCCGGAGCTTGCTGAACGATACACGTGATTGACCGTGATCTTGGTCGCGGTCAGCGTTGCATCACGATCCTGCACGGCGGCAGGCGTGGCCGGGCCAATATCCAGCACGTCGTCGTTGATCCCGTTGTTGACGTTGTCATCGTCACCGATGAAGAGCGAGAACTCGTAGCTGAAGTTATGCGGGCTTGCCTCTGCCGCACTCTTGCGCTCGCCGACCAGATCATTGAATTTCTCAACGTTGTCCTTCACCGCATCGGGCAGGTCTTCCGTCTCCAGCACCTCATTCGCGAGACGTTCTGCCTCGTCATAGATTCCGGCCTGCAGGTAGGCGACTGCCAGTTCCAGCTTGACGCGGTCGGCCTCCGGCGCCTCCTCGAGAATTTTTTGCAACTGCGCAATGGCGCGATAAACCTCTCCGTCCCGGCGATCACTGAGGGCATTGCTCAGCACCTGGCCATCGAAAGAAGTGGAAGCCTGTAGCGGCGTGGCGGCCAGTCCGGCGCAGGCCACAATGGCCCCGGGAAGTGCGCGCAGCATTTTTTTCATGGTGAGTTGCATCCTTTCTCACGAGGGATTCCGAAAAAGTCTAGATCACATCCCAAAAACCACCAGCCCATCATGCGCTTATGATTTTCGTTCTTTATAAAGAGCGCACATCAGGCGGAGTCAGCGACTGGGCGTCCAGGTCAGTTTGAGGCTCGCAGCGCGCTGGATCTCGGTCTGCTGGAAGCGGATAAAACTCTGTACCGGACTCTCGACTGTTTCGTTGTCCAACAGATGGGAGAGACCCAGCGACAACTCGAGCTCCGGGCTGATGTGCCAGCCAAAGCGCAGATCCAGCTCGACGTACGAGGGAATGTTCCTGCTCCTGCGCGCATCGACGTACCGCAGGGTCCCGTCCACTTCGAAGCCGCCGGGCAGGTTCATGTAGGAACGCAGGTTGGCATGATTGCGACTGACCGAGCCCTCTGCATAGCGCGGCCGGATATGCGCCCACCAGGCCTGCATCTGCCACCACTCCTGCGGTTGCCAGTCGACAACGATTTCGCCGCCCCAGTGATCCTCGCCGCGGCGATTCCGATTGGGGGCAGGTATGTACAGAAACCCCGGGGGCGCACCCGCCAGCGCCTGGGGCGCCTGGGGCGTCACAGTCAGTTCATCCGCAAGTCGTTTATCGAACAGGGCCAGGTCATAGGAAATTGTTTCACTGAACTGCATGCGGTGACCCAGATCGAAGGAGTACAACACTTCCGAGTGCGTGTCGGGCGCGGGGATGAGTTGCGCGAAAACGAACTCCGGTGCACCCGTGCTGCGATCATCGAGTGCCAGGTTGATATCGTGCTCGGAGCGGTCCGGTGTACGAACCGCGCGTGACCAAGACACCCAGTACGCCTGGTCTGCCTCCGGCTTCCAGAGCAGCTTCGCGGTTGGCTGATATTCGAAGCCGGTGTAGTCGTTGTCCTCAAACTTGCTGCCTGCGATCAGGTTGAGTCTTTCAGGAATCAATGGGAGGTCGTACTGGAAAAACGCACTCCAGCGTTGACGGCTGGTTTTTGCCGGCGTGTAGAAAAAAAGAGCACCGCCATTGGAAAAGTCATCCTGCACCAAACGAAACGCGCCGCCATAGATCAAGTTGTGACCCGCTACGGGCGATAGTACGTGCTGCAATTCCACGTCATAGATATCGAGCTTGATGTCGATGATCCCGCGGGTCTTGCGGATGGTCTGATCGTAGTATGCCTGGGCCTGCAGTTCCTCGCCCGCTCCCAACGTGCGGATCCAGCGCCCGATCAGGTTGAAGCCGCGCAGTTCGTTATCGTTGTTATCCAGGAACGTGTCGATGCCGGTTGCAGGGTCGCCGTTGGGAAATGCGGGAAACAGGCCGCGCAGACTTTCCTTGCCACGATACAGATCACCCTGCAGCGTGAGGACATCCTCCCCGGCGGCTCTGCCGTCCAGGCGAAAACCGGCCTGCTGCAGCCACCAGTCGTCGTTGGTGTCCCCCCCTTCCAACTGCCGCAATTGGTCGGTATCCCGGGTGCGCACGTAAAAGCGTCCGTGCCAGTCCCCGTCAAGCGCAACACCGTAACGATACTGCGCAATGTTGTCCTCAGTGCCGGCCTGGACAGTAGCCAGCGTACCCACGCTGTCTGCCGCGTTACTCGTGATGATGTTGACGACCCCGTTAACCGCATTGGCGCCCCACATCACGGCACCGGGGCCACGAATCACTTCAATACGTTCCACATCCTCCAGCAAGGTATCCTGCACATTCCAGAACGTGCCGGAGAACACCGGACTGTACAGCGTGCGACCATCCATTTGCACGAGCAGGCGGTTCGAGAAGTAGCTTGTGCTGCCCCTTATATTCACACTCCAGCGGCTGGCGTCGATGCGCGCCACGTGCATACCCGGCACCATGCGCAGCGCTTCTGCAAGATGCGTGACCTGATTGCGACGCAGGTCCTCCCGGGTGATCACATAGACTGCGCTGGTGGCGCTCCGCGAAGATTCCGCCTGCCGGGAAACCGTGGTGACCTCGAGATCCATGAGCGCGGACAGAGAAAGGTCGAACAACGCACCGGTGGGATCCTGCCCGACCGCTCCGGCCTGCAGAGAAAACGCCAGCAGGAGACTGCCCCCGATCCTTGCGCAACGGGCTGCGAAGAAATGACCTTGTTGCGAATCGCCCATGTACTCCATCCATGTGCACGAGCCTTTTTGCAGTATAGGCCGCACAACCGTTGCCGGAGGGATCATGGTTAAGTCGCGCACTCTGTGACACGGAGACCCCCTGAATGCCGGGCATTGCCCCTGTCGCCTTTCAGCGCCAAGATGAGCGCCATTTCAATCCGGGCAGAACACGGGAGTGTCGAACATGAAAGCGGATCGCATTGAGATGAAGGGCAAATCGGGACGCGTTGCCATTGTCGCCGGCAAGCGCACACCGTTCGCGCGCATCGGCACCCACTTTGCGGATCTCAACCCGATCGAACTCGGGGCGATGCTGGTCTCCCGACTACTGGCAGACGCAGATCTGGACGCCGGCAAAGTAGACCAGTGCATCTTCGGCCAAACCATCATGATGCCGGACGCCCCGTTTATCGCACGGGAAATCGTATTGGCCACCGGCATGAATCCTTATATAGATGCCTACTCCATCACACGGGCCTGCGCTACCAGCTTTCAGACCGCTGCGGCGGCTGCGGACAGTATTGTGCTGGGCCAGGCGGACGTCATTGTCGCCGGCGGCGTCGACTCCTCCTCCAGCGTACGCATTCCACTCTCCCAGAGGCTTTCCGCCACCCTGCGCGATGCCAGTTTTGCCCGCTCGACCATGGAACGGGTCCGGATCCTGGCCCGGCTGCGGCCAGTCGACCTGCTACCGGCGCGCCCCTCGATCACGGAATACTCCACCGGCCTCACCATGGGACAGAGCGCCGAGCAGATGGTGAAGCAATGGAATATTCCCCGTGCGGAGCAGGATGATATTGCCCACGCCTCCCACACCAATGCCGCGCTGGCCTGGTCAGAGGGCAAGATGCGCGACGAGGTGATGCCCGCGTCTGTGCATGGCGGCGAGGCGATTCATGAGGACAACTTGGTGCGCATGGACTCCGATCGTGCCAGCTACGACAAGCTCAAGCCGGTCTTTGACCGGGAGACCGGCACAGTGACCGCGGGCAACTCCAGCCCGCTGACGGATGGCGCCGCCGCCATGGTACTGATGAGCGAGGAACGCGCCAAAGCGGAGGGGTACCAGCCGATCGCCTACATCCGCTCCCATGCGTTTGCTGCCAAGACACCCAGGGAGGATCTCCTCATGGGACCCGTGCTGGCAGTCCCGGTCGCACTGGACCGCGCTGGCGTCAAACTCGCCGACATGACGCTGGTGGATATGCACGAGGCTTTTGCTGCACAGATTGCCTGCAACCTGCGCGGCCTCAATTCACGCTCCTACATGCAGGAACATCTTGGCCGCAACGAGGTGGTTGGCGAAGTCGATCCCGAGCGGCTCAATGTGCTGGGCGGCTCCATTTCCTACGGTCATCCGTTTGGCGCCACGGGCGCCCGCATCATCGTACAGACTGCTCATGAACTGCAGCGACGTGGTGGTGGTATGGCTCTGATGACGGCCTGCGCGGCAGGCGGCATCGGCGCGGCCATGGTGATGGAGTGCGACGGCTAGCCTGATCGGGTACACCGCAAACAGCCCTGTTGCGCGTCGTTGCTGTCCGGCGTACCCCCTCTGCCTGCACGAGCCGGCAAACGCCCTCTCCGGAAAATCGGAACGGGTTGAACGCGTCGCCGGCGGAGTCCATCAGGTTCAGTTTGCGGCCCACCTTGCCCACCGGGCCATTTTGCCGGGCCCGTCCCGGAATGAGCGGCGTGAGACCTGCCGGTCATCGAGGGATGTGACTTTATTCGTGACGGTTGTCTGCCACACGCCCGGTGCAGCGTATTGATCGCACCCAGACCACCCGCGCTGCATTGCCGGACAAAGTTGCGGTTGAAGCCGCAGACATTCGCCATACCGGCTTTCTTGTTGCTCTCACGGGCCCGGGCCAGCAGTCCAGCGGCGGCACCTCCGCCACCCTGAAGCACGTCCGCGGACCCGCCGCAGGAGATCAGGCGCGCAATCGGCTCCGGATTCAGCGCCCGCCCATACCCCGTGCCCACCGGCGCACCGCCTTCGGCAGGCGCACGCCAACGCGCACAAGAGTAGGCCTATACTGCTGCAATGACCCAGCCCAAGAACCTCGTCCAGAACCTCTCCCAGGATCAGCTATATCGCGTGCTGGTGCGCAATATTCAGGATTACGCCATCTACATGCTGGGCCCGGACGGCACCATCATGAGCTGGAACAAGGGCGCAGAACTCCTGAAGGGCTACCAGGAGGAGGAGGTCATTGGCACCCATTTCTCCCGCTTCTTTCGCAAGGAAGACCAACGCAACAGGCGTCCGCAGAAACTCCTGCAGGAGGCTGCTGAAGTGGGCCGGGTCGAGGACACTGGTCTGCGTGTCCGCAAGGACGGCTCCACGATCTGGGTAAACGTGGTCGTGGATGCCATCCACGATGAGAACGGTGATCTGATCGGTTTCGGCAAGGTGACCCGTCGGCTCACCAGCACCAACCCCATGATCTACGAGACGCTGGTCCGTAACATTGAGGACTACGCCATCTACATGCTGGATCTCAGCGGGCGGGTGGTGAGCTGGAACCGCGGCGCGGAACGAATCAAGGGATATACCGCCGATGAGATCATCGGCAAGCCCTTTGCCACATTCTTCCTGCCGGAGGATCGCGAGCGCGGCGTACCACAGCAGATGCTGGACCGTGCCAGAACACACCGAAGCGTGGAGGAACGCGGGCGACGCCGGCGCAAGGACGGCACCACCATCTGGGTGCATGCAGTCATTGATGCCATCCATGATGACAACGGCCAGTTGATTGGCTTCGCCAAGGTCGCGCGCGACATATCCGAACAGCTGCAGAATGAGACCGCGCTGAAGTCGGTCGCCGAGCGCATCCTCGTGGAAACCATTCCGGACGGCATCATCACCATCGACGAGCTGGGCGTAGTGCAGTCGTTCAACCCGGCTGCGGAGCGCATGTTCGGTTATCGGGCTTCTGAAGTCATCGGCAAGAATGTCAGGATGCTGATGCCCAAGCCGTATCAGCAGGAACACGACGGCTACCTGCGGAATTACCGAGAGTCCGGCCATGCCAAAGTGATCGGTATCGGCCGCGAGGTCGAGGCACGTCGGAAAGATGGCACCGTGTTCCCGATCGAACTGGCAGTCGGTGAGTTTCAATACGAGGGCAGCCGTCAGTTTGCCGGCGTCATCCGCGACATCACCGAACGGAAGGAAGTGGAGGCCGAAGCCCGTCAACTCGCCGCCATCGTGGAATCCTCCGAGGCCGCCATCATCGGCCAGGACCTGGAGGGCCTGATCACCAGCTGGAACCGCGGCGCCGAGCGTTTGTACGGATACGCCTCCAGCGAGGCAATCGGCCAGAATGTCACCGTATTGACGCCACCCAGCAGGCGTAATGAAGTCAATCAGATCATGGACAGACTCACGCGCAACCGCCGCGTGAAGCCACTGGAAACGATCCGGCTGCACAAGGATGGCACCATTCTGGATGTCTCTATCGCATTCTCGCAGGTACGCGATGATGACGGCGGACTCATCGGCGTCTCCAGCGTGGCCCGCGACATCACGGACATCAAGGAGGCAGAACGCGCGCTCACCGCAAGTGCCGAGCAGGTGCGCGCCCTCGTGGGCACCGTCCCGGACGGGATCGTCACCATTAACGCCACAGGTATCGTCGAGACCTTCAATCCGGCCGCTGAGCGGTTGTTTGGATTCGAGGCCGAAGAGGTGATCGGGTGCAACGTGAACATGCTCATGCCGGAACCGTTCCACTCGGCGCACAACAGCTACCTGCAGAACTACCTGAATACCGGGGAGGCCCGTATCATCGGCATCGGTCGTGAGGTGGAAGCCAAGCGAAAGAACGGCGAGGTTTTTCCGATCGAGTTGGCGGTGGGAGAGTTTCAGATCGGTGACCAGCACATGTACGCGGGTGTCATCCGCGACATCACCGAGCGTAAGCGCTTTGAAACGGAGCTGCGGGTCAAGAACCGCGAACTGGAAGAGGTAAATCGGTCCAAGGACCATTTCCTCGCCGGCATGAGCCATGAGCTGCGCACCCCACTGAATGCCATTATGGGCTTCACGAAGAGCCTGCTGATGGAACTACCAGGCACGCTCAATGACGAACAGAAGAAATACCTGGGCACCGTGCAAAACAGTAGCGAACACCTGCTTTCACTGATCAACGATCTGCTGGACCTGGCCAAGATTGAAGCCGGCAAATCAGAGATTGCACTGGAGATGCTGGACATACAGGAGATCGTCGAACATGCCTGCGCGCAACTGCAGAACCTGGCCGAGCAAAAAGGACTTGAATTTGTCATCATACCCGCGGAGCGGCCTCTGGAAGCCCTGATGGATCGGCGGTTGCTGATGCAGGTTCTGATCAATCTCGTCAACAACGCCATTAAATTTACCGAGCGGGGCAGCGTGCGGGTTGAGTTGCAGCAAACCACCCTGGAGGGTTACTGCGGCGTCATCTCCGTTGTAGATACCGGGATTGGCATCGCTGCAGAGGACCAGGAGAAACTTTTTGAGGCGTTCGTGCAGGTGGATACCGGCTCGACGCGCCAATATGAAGGCACCGGTCTGGGGCTCCACCTGAGCAAAAGCCTATGCGAGCTGATCGGAGGCAAGGTGACCGTCGTCAGCACACCGGAGCACGGCTCCACATTCACGGTTCTGATTCCGACCCCGGAGCGCGCACTGGCGGCGCAGGAACGAAACCTGCAGGGCGCACCCACAGATCAACCGCCTCCCGGTTCCACCTGACCATGGCAAGTATTCTGGTGATCGAGGATACGGTGGAAAACTGGCAGCTGCTGGAGTTGCTGATCACCAAGGCAGGCCACCGGGCGGTGCACGCCGTGGATGGTGCCAGCGGACTGGCAAAACTGCGCGAGGCACCCTTTGATCTGGTTCTGGTCGATATCTACATGCCGGGGATGGATGGTTATGAGCTCATCCGACAGGTGCGCGAAGACGAACAGCTGCAGGCAGGCCGCTACATTGCGGTCACTGCACTGGCCATGGATGGCGATCGGGACCAGATTCTCTCCGCCGGGTTTGATGAGTACATCGCAAAACCCATTGACGTGGAGCAGGTGTTTGCGCGGTTCTGCGCACTGAACGGTGGGGAAACGCCCGCATGAGAGGTGGGAAATTGCGAGGTGAAAGCGAAAGAGCGCATATTCTCGTGGTGGATGACAAGGCGGTGAACGTGGATGTGATCCGCACCCTGCTGTCGGATCAGCCATACGAACTGCACGGCGCATTATCCGGCACCCAGGCACTGGAGATGATCCCGCAGTTGAAGCCGGACCTGGTGCTGCTCGACATCGCGATGCCGGGCATGGATGGCATTGAGGTGTGTCGCCAGCTGCGCGCAGACAGCGCGTATGAAAAACTGCCGATCATCTTCGTGACTGCAATGGCGAATCGCCTGGAGGAGGCCTTCGCCGCAGGCGGCAGTGATTTTGTTACCAAGCCGTTACAGCGCGAGGAACTGCTCTGCCGCATGCGCGTACATCTGCAGATTCTGGAGCAGTTCCGGGCGTTGAAACAGGTCGGCGATCAACTGCAATACGAACGGGAGATCGCCCGCCATGTGATGAACTCGGTTACCTGCAAGAACGTGTTTCCAGGCGACCTGATCCAGATTCACCAGACGCCCCAGAATGAATTCTGCGGCGACCTGGTCATGACTGCCATCCATCGCAACCAGGGAATTTATCTGCTGGTCGCCGACTTCACCGGCCATGGACTCGCTGCCGCCATCGGCACGATTCCGCTGTCACTCTCCTTTCATGCCATCATGCGCAAGGGTGTCGCACTCCCGCTGGGTGACATTGCCGCGGAATTGAACCGGGTTCTGCTGGAAACAAGTCCTGATGGCATGTACTGCGCCGCCATGCTGGCGCAACTGGAACCGGACGGCCGTACGATTCATATCTGGCAGGGAGGGATGCCCGATTCCTATCTGGTCAGGGCTGATGGCACACTGCAGGAAATTCATTCCGAGCACATGGCGCTCGCCGCCGAGGAGACCAGCGAATTTGAGCGTCGCTACAGTACCTTTG